>CAZRYV010000072.1:7066-10412 GCA_964604385.1 uncultured Brachyspira sp. | reverse complement strand
AAACGCTTGACAAAATTTTAAAATATCATATAATTTAATCATTATGAGAAAATTAAAATATAATTCTAGCAAGCCAAGCCAAGCCAAGCCAAGCCAAGCCAAGCCAAGCCAAGATTTACTTTAAACTTTTTTTAATATTATGTTTATTAATAATTAATTCGATACATTTACAAGCAAAAACTTACTCCGATACTATAGATAATTTTATAGTCGTTAAAGTTAGAGACGGAGACACTTTTGTTATAAATATACCTAATATTCCCGATGTTTTTGGAAGCGAAATTGCCGTTCGTATAAGAGGTATTGACACTCCTGAACTCAAGGATGAACGGGAAGAAATAAGAAAGATATCAATTCAAGCAAAAGAAGAAGTAGAAAGATTATTATTAAATTCTAAAAAGATAACTTTATACAATTTAGGAAGAGACAAATATTTTAGACTACTTGCAAGCGTAAAGGTTGGAGATATCGACATATCGGAATATTTGATTAAAAAAGGTTTGGCAAAGAAATATGACGGCGGGCGTAAAGTTTGGTAATAATATAAAAAGTCAAATATAAAGGAGGATAAAATGAAAAAAATATTAATTCTTATTATAATTACTTGTCATTTAATAAGTTGTGACGAATTTGTAGGTTCTACTTTATCAATATCTATAGATAATAGCAGTTTTGACTATACCGATATTATTATATCAGAAAAAATAAAAGACGGATTTATCCGCTCTGATATAATAAGAGTAGACAATATTAAATATAACACTTGGTATACTATAGAAAATAGCGATTATTACTATACTATACAAACTGTATATAACGCTAACAATGGTTTTTATAATAATAAAATAGAAAAAATAAAAATAAATTCGCCTACAGAATTTAGATTTTATATTAATGCCAATAATATCGAAACTAATGCGGAATTAAAACATAGAGATGGAAAAACTTATTTATTAGAATATAAAAATAGTTTTGAAGATAGCAAACATAATTGGTATAATACTTTAGTAAAGCAATATGAAGCATACCAAAAAGCTATAAAAGAATTTAATTCAAGTAAATATAATTAATAAAAAATATTTTTATTAAATTTTATATATTTTGAAAATTCAATTGTCTCAAAAAGGAGGAAAAATGAGCGAACAAAAACTTGAAAACGAATTTATAGAAATAGGAGAACTTGAAAACAAAGATTTTTTTATTCCAAGTTATCAGAGAGGATATAGATGGGGCGAAAGAGAAATTATAGAATTGTTGAATGATATTAAAGATTTTATGGTGAAAAAAAATAAAGACAAAAAAGAAAACGATTTTTATTGTCTGCAGCCGATTGTGGTAAAAGAAGATAAATCAAAATATAGAGTTATAGACGGACAACAGAGATTAACGACAATATTTTTAATTATTAAATATTTAGAAAACAAAAACTATTTTAAAATAGAATATGAAACGAGGAAAAAATCTTTTGAATTTTTAGCCGAAATAAAAGATAAAGACGAAAATTCGACTAATAATATAGACTTTTATCATTTTTTACATGCATATAAGAATATAAAAAAATTCTTCGAGAAAAATAGCAATATAGATAAAAAGCGATTCTACGACACTTTGATAAATAATTGCAAAGTATTATGGTATGAGATTTCTGAAGACGAAATAGAGCAGGAAGTTTTTATAAGGCTTAATATCGGAAAAATACCTTTATTGGAAGAAGAAAATATTAAATCTTTATTTTTATCAAAAACGGATGGAGTAAACAAAAGCGATTTAGAAGATAGAGCAAAAACATGGTTTGATGCTGAGAAAAAACTTAGAGCAAAATATGATTTTAGTTATTTGGTATTAAATAAAATAAACAGAGAATATATAGAAAAAGATTCCAATAAAAATTATATTTTAAATGACGACTTTTTAAGAATAAAAGTATATTTACATGCGATAACGGATAAAGCCATAAGGGAAAATAGTAAAAACGAATTATTTAATTATTTTCATGGTAAAAAAAAGAATAATCAATTAAAATTAAATAAAGAATGGGATAAATTAGAAAAATGTATTAATACCTTAAGTAAATTTGCAGATGATAATGGGAATAATATTGAAAGAAATATTTTTCATTACATAGGATTTTTAATATTAAACAATATAATGGATATCAATTCAATATATAAATTGTGGAGTAAATTTCAACAAAGCGATTTATTTTCAAAAGCCCTTTTAGAAGAGATAAAAAAAGATATATCTTCGATTAAAAACGGCGGAGACTTATCGACTTATATAAACGAGTTAGATTTTAACAACGAAAAAGATAAAAAAGAAATTTTTAAAATTTTAGTTTTATTTAATATAGATATTTTACTTAAAGATAAAGGTGCCATAGAATACTTTAAATTTAATCGTTTTCAACTGGAAGATTGGAGTTTGGAACATATTTATGCACAAAATTCAAAAAGCATAAGTTCGCTACTTAAAAAAGATAAAAAGGATAATGAAGATAATAGTAAAGACAATAAAAAAGAAAAAATAATAAAATGGCTTGAAGAAGTTAATGAATATATTGAAGAAGACGAAGAAAATAAAGATTTGACAAAAAGAATAAAAGCTGCCATAGAAAATATAAAAACAAAAACGATTAAAAATAAAATAGAGTTTAATGAAATTCTTAACGAAAATAACCTACTTGACGATATAGACGACAATTTTAACCACAATAAGTCTCTCCAAGGTATTGGTAATTTATGTTTATTGGATAAAGCTTCAAATAGCAGTTTTGGAAATGATATTTTTAGTATAAAAAAGAAAAAAATTGAAGAATTAATTGATAAAAATGAAAAATTTATACCGATAGCCACAAAACAAGTATTTAACAAAGATTTTTCAAATAAGTCTACGCATAAAGATTTGTTTACAAAAGAAGACAGAGACGACTATATGAATAAAATTATAGAATCTATAAAAGATTATATTTAATAAGTAAACAGGAGATTGTAAATGAAAGTAAAAGTAAAAGAAAATTTAAAAAGTTTTTTAGATAAATATAATGTGGAAATACCTATGCTTCAGAGAGACTATGCGCAAGGTAGAAAATCAAAAGAAAATATAGCTAAAAATTTTTTGGAAAAAATATTTGAAGTATTAAAAGATAAAAATAAAAATAAAAAACTACATATAGATTTTATTTACGGATATAAAGAAGATAATAAATTTATTTTAGTGGACGGACAACAGAGAATAACGACTTTATGGCTTATTCATTTTATCATATATAAAATGAACGATATTTTTGACGACAATATAAAAAATCTACTAAATAAATTCTCGTATAGCGTCAGAGAAAGTTCAAAAA
>CAZRYV010000072.1:0-6966 GCA_964604385.1 uncultured Brachyspira sp. | reverse complement strand
AATTTGGATAATATTACATTTTCCATATTTGATATGGGAGAATATGAATTGGGCGAAGAATTATATATAAAAATGAATGCGAGAGGAAAGCAATTAAGCAAATACGAAAATGTAAAAGCGTATATTCAAAAGGGATTAAATTTTGAAGAGAATTTTAAATTATTCAGCAGTATCGATAACGAATGGAGCGATTTTTTCTTTGACGCTAAAAATAAAAATACAGATAATTTTGACAATAGAGGATTAATATTTTTATATTATTCGGCTTTGTTTTTTCACTTTGATTATAATAAAGAAATTGAGGATAAAGAATTGGATGATTATTTAAACAAAAAAGTATCGGAAGACAGTGAAGATAGTATAGATTATAGATTTTTTGATATTTTAAAGGCGAGCGAAAAATTGCAGATTTTAGATAATACTATAAAAATATTAAATAAATATAAAAAGGAAATACCGTTAAAAGACTTTGTTAAAAAATTTAATTCAGATTTATCAAGAAAAGATATATGTTATTTTTGCGCATTATTATCTTTTATCTCCAAAATAAAAGATACCGATTCTTTTGATAAAAACGCTTTTGACGATTACTATAGAGTTTGTAAACATTTTATAGAAAATTATTCGTTTAATTATAATAAAGAAGTAAAAAATTTTTTTGAATTATCTAATAATAGATTATCGGAAGGATATAACGATATATATAAATATCTATCGGAGGATAATAAGAAAGCTCCTAACTTCCACACCGAATTCTATAAACTTGAAAAAGAAAAGGCAAAATTAATAATTAAAAGCAGAGAAAATAAAAATTCCAAAAATAAAGAAAATTGGGAAGATATATTAAATAAAACTAGCGACAATGATTTTCTTGTCGGTTGGGTAAATTTTTTACTCGATTTTAGCAATAAAAATTTTGATAAATTTAAAAAATATGTCGAACTTACAATAGATATAATGGATAAATTAAACGATACTGAATTTCTAAATTTATTTCAAAGGGCATTACTTACATTCGGAGATTACGGTTTTCACGGATTTAAAACTGCCAATTATTTTTACGGGAATATACCGCAAATAAATATTACAGATAGACGGGCTTGGATTCGGATTTTAAGCGGAACGGATAAAGATGGCAATATTATTAATAAATGTTTTAAAGATTTATTGGATAATTTATTAAAACAAAATAGCGGAACTTTAAAAAAACAACTAAACTCGATTATAAAAAAGGTAAATATCAAAGATAAAAAATGGTTTGAATATTTGCTAATTAAAGAACCGCAGCTTTTTGATTTTGTTAATGAAAAAGGCGGAGACTTTAAGCACTGCGGTAGAATTAAATATTTTGACAGAAGAGGCTATAAAGATATGTTATTACTTCAAACCGTTAAAACAAAAAAAGATTCGGTAGATTTATTTACATATTCTTTTTATCTATATGCGAAAAATAAAAAAGTTAAAATTTCAGAAATTAATTTTAAAAAAGTAAAATATGATAAATACGGCGATAAAAGAAATCAAAATTCCTATTTTAAGATAAATAACAAAGAGGTTATTTGCGATAGTATAAACGAAATAATACAAATAGGAAATAAAAAATATGATATAAAATTACACAAAAAAGGAACGGATATATTCAAGGAATTTGATAATATACTTAAAGAAAGTAAGATAATAAAATAAATTCAAAAAATATTATTTAAATTTCTTATTTTGATTTAAAGAATTTTTGTTTTTATTAGCTCCGAGTAAAGATGCAAATATAACTCTTCCCGCTTCTTTAGGCAAAACATTATCGATTTCTATATCGACATTTTTACCTATTAAATGCTTGGCGTTATCGACAACTATCATAGTGCCATCCTCCAAATATCCGAGAGCCTGTTTGTCTTTTCCTTCCCTTATCAAATCTATCTTTATCGTTTCTCCGGGCAAAACCACAACATGAAGCGAATTAGCCAAATCGTTAATATTTAATATGCTCACGCTATGCAAAGAAGCGACTTTCATTAAATTAAAATCGTTGGTTATAACTTTAGCGTCCATTTTTTTGGCAAGTTCTATAAGTTTTAAATCGACTTCTTTTATATTTGGAAAATCAATGTCCGTAACCGACAAAAGAATATTTTTTGAGGATTTCATTTTATTTAGAATTTCCAAAGCTCTTCTTCCCCTTATTCTCTTTTGCGGGTCTTTCGAATCGCTTAAAAATTGAACTTCCTTTATTACGAATTCGGGCAAAATTAAAATTCCGTCAAAGAATTTTTTTTCGGCTATGTCGTATATTCTGCCATCGACTATAACTGAAGTATCCAATATTTTTGCAGAACCCGTTTTATCGGGCTTTGTAAGTTTTAATATATCCGATATATTCGGTATGAATGCGGATATAATTCCAAAAGTCAAATAACCTTCCATAAATAAAATAACTAATTTTGTTTCTAATGACAAATCGATTCCTATAGTCTTTATGGCAAGTATCGTTAATAAAACCGTAACTACAGTAAAGAAGAACGATATAAAAAACGCCAAAGTTATTTTTGAAGATTTTTTTCTGATTAATAAAAATTCAAATAAAAATATAATTAAAGCGCTTGTAAAAAATATAATAAAAATTTGCGAATTTAAATTATTATTATTTTTATCATGCAAATAAACAAGCAAAGCCAATAAGAAAGATATAAAAAAATATACTACTCGCCACATAATTTTTCCTCCCAGTTTTTATTTTTATATACAATACTAAAAATTAATAGAATAAACAAATCATTTGAACGGATAAATACGAATCTTATTTCTTTTATTCTTCTTTAGCGTCTTTCTTCTTCTTTTTTCTCGTTCTTACGGTTTCTTTATCCGAAGAAGATTTATTTTTAAATTTTTTAGCGGATTTCTCCAAAGCGTTCGACACTATATCCTCAATTTCGTCTTTATCTTTTTTAAGCGCTATGCTTATTTCATTGACTATAAAAGTATAAGCCTTTTCGTATAAACGCTTTTCGCTCGCAGAAAGTTCTTTTATTTTATTTCTCGTAAACAGACTTCTTGCAACATCTATAGTCTCTTTAATATCTCCGCTTTTAAGTTTTTCCTCATTTTCGTTATATCTTAATTTCCAATTATTCTCTATATCATGAGGTTTGGTTTGAAGCAAAGTCAAAAAATTCGCAGCTTCGTTCTTCGATATAATTTTTCTTATACGATATTCTTTTGCTCTATTTACAGGAACTTTCAATGTAATATTTTCGCCGTCGCATTCCAAGATATAACATTCTACCAAACGGGAATTAACTTTATTTTTTGAAATGCCCGTCACTTTACATATACCATACATAGGATATACAACATAACTATTCAACTTATACATACAATTCCTTATAAATAGACAATTTTTATTCTATAATTATTTAACTATTTATAATAAAACTTTATTTTATATAATATAGCAAATATTAAAAAAAATCAAGTCCTAACGAACGACTAATTAAATAAAAATGATAAAAAATTATAAAAAAGATAAAGAATTAGATTTTATTTTAGAATAAATATGTATTTTTGCACTGCAATATAAACGATACTATTAATATTTTAATTTAAGCCAATGCGCTGAAAGCTCTAACCGAAGCTATATCGATTCTAAGTTGCAATATATATCTTTTTCCGTCTCTTCCAATTGCATAAGTGTATCTGCTTGAAAGAGGAGATAAAGAAGAATTCAAATTTAAATTCTGATTTATATTTTGAACGGGTTTTGCCGTTTTAGTTTCAATATTCGGTTTTGAAGCCGTATGCTGAATTTTAATAGCCGTATTATTAGAAATATTATTTATAGTCATATTAATATACTCCGTTATTTAATATTCTTAATGATATTAACGGAAATTTTAAAAAACTCTTTATTAGATTTTTTATTACGAACTTTATTTATAATTTTTTAAAAGTTTTATTGACTAATAATTTATTTTTGTTTATAATATTACAAAATAAAAATTAAGGATTTGATATTATGAAAAACAAATTATTATTTTATTCGTTATTTTTATTGCTTTTTATGTTTGTTTCTTGCGGAGAAAATGAAAACAAAGAAGGAATATATATTAATGTAGGCTCGGAACCAAAAACTATAGACCCGACTTTAAATTCGGCAGTTGACGGAAGCATTTATATTCAGCATGCTTTCGAAGGTTTGGCTACGAGAGACAATGAAAATAAAATAACTCCCGGCGTTGCAGAAAGATGGGATATAAGCGAAGACGGTTTGACTTATACTTTTTATATCAGAGAAAATGCAAAATGGAGCGATGGAAAAAAGATAACGGCGGATGATTTCGTTTATTCTTGGAGAAGAGCGGTTGACCCTGCTACGGCTGCGGAATACGCTTATCAATTCGAGCCTGTTCTTAATGCTATGGATATTAACGCTGGTAAAAAACCTGTAGATTCTTTGGGAGTTAGAGCGATAGACGAAAATACTTTTGAAGTTAAGTTGGCTACTCCTACCGCTTATTTTATAGAGCTTGCGGCTTTCCCTACATTTTTTCCTTTAAGAAAAGATATTATAGAACAATACAAAGACGATTGGACGCTATCTCCCGATACTTATATTGGAAACGGACCTTTTATATTAACCGAAAGAAGAACGGACGATAGACTCGTTATGGAAAGAAATACAAATTATTGGAATGCAGATTCTATAATTCCTCAAAGACTCGTATTCGTATTAATGCAAAACGAAACTGCAGCGATGGCGGGAGTTAAAGAAGGTTCAATACATTTTGCTAATAATCCTCCTCTATCAGATATAGAAACTTTGCAAAATGAAGGTTTAATGCATATATCTCCATATATAGGAACTTATTATTATTGTTTGAATTGGACGAACAGAATATTAAGAGATGTTAGAGTAAGAAAAGCGTTGGCTTTGGTTATAGACAGAAATTATATAGTTAAAGAAGTAACGAGAGCGGGACAAGTTCCTGCAGCCGCTTGGGTTCCAAACGGCATAAGCGATATGCAGGATGCGGACGGAGATTTTAGAAAAGTCGGCGGAGATTATTATAGCATAAAAGAAGAAGACTTTCAAAAAAATATCGAAGAGGCGAAAAAACTTTTAGCCGAAGCGGGTTATCCAAACGGAAACGGCATTCCCGTTATAGAATTTAAATCAAATTCGGGCGCTCATATACAAATATTCGAAGCGATTCAGCAAATGTGGAAAGAATATTTAAATATAGATTCTACCGTATCTCAAGAAGAATGGGCTACTTTTCAGGATACCCGACAGAATAAAGAATTCGTAGTCGCTCGTCATGGATGGATTGGCGATTATAACGACCCTATGACTTTTTTGGGAGTATTTTTAAGCTACAGCGTTCAAAACAATGGCGGTTATTCAAATAAGGCTTATGACGATAATTTGAAAATTGCAATGTCGACTATAGACCAAAAAGTTAGAATGGAAGCTATGCATAAAGCGGAAGACATTTTAATGGAAGATATGGGACTTATACCTATTTACTTCTATACCGACCCTTTAATGGTAAGTAAAAAATTATCGGGCGTAGTTTACGACCCTTTGGGATGGCATAAATTCTTTTACGCAAAATTAAGCGAATAAGTTTTTTAATTTTCATAATAAGAAAGAGGCGGCTTCTTAAATCGGAGTCGCTTCTTTTGTTTTTCGTTATTTTTTCTTTTATTATATTATTTATATTATTATATTTTATAATTGTTTAGTGAAAATTATTCCGTCACAATAACTTCCGTCTTTTAATCTGTATCCGTTTTCGATTTTTCCAACTTCCGTCATATTTAAAGAACGATATAATTTTAAAGCGCTTTCGTTTATGGAAACCACGCCGTTAAATTGCAAAATTTTGAATCCGTATTTTTTACATCTCTCAAAAGAATCAAGCACCAATTTCCGTCCAATTCCATGTCCTCTCGATTTGGCTCTCACACCGTAAGATGTATTGCAGATATGTGAACGCCTCCCGTAGCCGTTAGGATGCAAAACATAAAAACCCAATATTTTATCTTCTTCGCATGCGCATATAACCGCCAATTCTTTTTTAAAAAATTCTCTTGCATTTTCGAGTTTCAAAGGTTCTTCTTCGGGAAAAGCGGTAGCCGATTCTACTATCTCATTCCAAATTTCAACGATTTGTTCTATATCTTTGTCTTCGTATGGACGAATTGTCATTATTATTTTTCCTTTCAAATAAAATTCATTATATAAAATATTATTTTTTTGTCAAAAAGAATATTTTTTCGATTGATTTTTAATTTGAAAAACGATAAAATAGATTTATGCATCGAATAATTTAATAAATTTAATAAATAAATTTAATATTAATAAAAAATAAATAAAAAGGACAATTTATGGCAAAACCTATAACTAAAGAAGGATACGACAATGTAAAGAATAAAATTGCCGAACTTAAAGCGGAATTTGAAACTTTACCCGAAATAATAGCCGAAGCGAGAGAAAAAGGCGACTTAAAAGAAAACGCAGAATATCATGCCGCAAGAGAAAGGCAAGGACTTCTTCAAGCGCAGATATCAAAATTGGAAAGCGATTTGGCGGCTTGCGAAATAATAGACCCTTCAAAATTGGATAAGGATACTGTGACTTTTGGAAAAAGAGTGAAAGTAAAAGATAAAAATACTAATGCAATTTCGGAATATAAAATAGTCGGAGAGATGGAAGCCGATATTTCAAAAAATCAAATAACGATAATAACTCCAATTGCAAAGGGATTGCTTACAAAAAAAGTGGGAGACACCGTTACGATAAAAGTTCCCGCGGGAGATAAAGTTTTGGAAATACTTGAAATAGGTTTATAATTTTTATATAAAAACGCTTGACAAAATTTTAAAATATCATATAATTTAATCATTATGAGAAAATTAAAATATAATTCTAGCAAGCCAAGCCAAGCCAAGCCAAGCCAAGCCAAGCCA
>CAZRYV010000071.1:9162-10629 GCA_964604385.1 uncultured Brachyspira sp. | reverse complement strand
AATATTTTTTTTTTTAAAATTTTTTTTTTTTTTTATTTTTTTTTTTTATTTTTTTTTTAAATTTTTAAATTTTTATTTTTAAATTATTATTTTTTAAAAAAAAAAAAAAAAAAAAAAAAAAAAAAAAAAAATTCTCTTGACAAATTTTTTATAATGATTATATTAGTTATATAATAAAAAATTATAAGGAGTTTATTATGATTAGAAGAGGTTTAAACAAATTAAATGGAAAAAGCGCAGCGATGATTCTATTCTTAATAGTTTTTATCGCCTCGGTAAATTTCATCGCATGTATGGACCAAAGTAGATTGGGACTCAACAATTTTTCGTATAGCGATGAACCGCTTTTGTCTACGGGACCTTTGTCTATTGAAACCAATTATTACACAAATATAACATGGGCGTCCAATATAACTACCAACACATTTTATATTGACAAATGGATTACAAATTATGTAACTAATGTTATCGAAGTGGTTACTACGAATGTTGTAACAATGCCGGTCCCTGATAAGGCGATAGATTATTATAGGGTTTATGTTCCTTATGCTCAAGTTCATGATGGACACGGAAATTATAATTATACTAATGTTAGTTATAAAGACACAAACGGTTTGCATAATCTTTGGAAATATATGATGACTAGACAGCCTTTCTTTATCCGTAATTCTCGCAATACTTTGCATCAATCCGAATTCAAAAATGGAAACGATTATTATTATTTCGATAGCGGTTTAAATATTCGTCATAAAAATTATAGTAATTATATATTGAAAAAATATTTCGGAGCCGTTATAGTGAAATTTGAGCATGGCACTCAAAAAGGCACTTGGTCTGTAGGCGGAGTATATAGAAACGGTTTATATCCGCATGGAAATAACGGTTATAACACTATCTTCAGCGGCGATTCTTCAGTCCATTCGGCGGTTAGAGAATTTATGCATTCTGGACATAATAGAGACCCTGAAATGGTTGAACTTATAATTATGAATACGGGACGCCGTTCTAACGGAGATACCGAATTTGGAGTAGATACATATTATAATACTCATGAATATGACGATTGGGGATTGGGTAACGGTATTCAGTATAGAAACGACCATAGAGCTTATGTGGGAAATAGACCGGAATATTATTGGGGATATTTAAACGAAAAAGTTATTCTAAAACACTATAATGATTATACATTCTTAGCGGGTAAAGCGGAAAATTAAAAAATAATTATGGAGGCGAAAATGGAAAAAAATAAAAAATTATTATCGTTCGCTTTAATGATTATATTTATTGTCTTTATTATTGCGAATGTTATTGCATGTTCGGATAGAGCCACTTATCCTAACAGATTATCATATCAAGCTCCCGACCAACCTTCGGGACTTATAGGATTGGATGGAAAAGTAGGCGATTCTTACGGATATTATCAGATGACTACCAATTATTACGAAGAAGTAATGACTACGGTAAAAA
>CAZRYV010000071.1:0-9062 GCA_964604385.1 uncultured Brachyspira sp. | reverse complement strand
AGAGTTACGAATAATATATATTTGAATAGATATCTTACCAACACTGTAACTAATATTATTACCAATATTACCATAAGATATATATATACAAACGAGGTTCCTGATAATACCGAGTTATATAAAGTATATGTTCCGTTTGCGGAAGTGAAGTATAATTATACTAATGTTAGTTATAAAGATACGAATGGTTTGCATAATCTTTGGAAAGATATGATAACTAAACAGCCTTTCTTTATCCGTAATTCTCGCAATACTTTGCATCGTTCAGAGTTCAAAAAGCATAGCGATTATTATTATTTTGATAAAGATTTGAATATCCGTCATAAAAAATATGATAATTATATATTGAAAAAATACGAGGGAGCTATCGTAGTGAGATATATGACGGGTGATGAAAAAGGCACATATTCTGTAGGCGGACTATATAGAACTGGTATGGACGCTAACGGATATAATGGTTATAACGCTATATTCAATGGAGACGGAGAATTTAACAGCGCTATAAGAGAATTTATGCGAGCAGGACATAATAGAGATAAGACGATGTTGGAAGTTTTGGTTATGAATACGGGATGGAGTTTCGATTATCACAGAGAATTCGGCGTAGATTGTTATTATAATACGCATGAATATGACGAATACGGATTTGGCAACGGACTTCAGTTTAGAAATAATCCAGACGCATTTTTAGGGGAAAGAATAGAATATTATTGGAACCATTTAAATGTTACGGTTAACCTTAAACATTATAACCATTATACTTTCCTTCCCGGCAACAGAGAATAGATTATTAGGAGATGAAAATGAAAAAATTAAAAAGTTTATTATTCGCTTTTGCGGTTATATTTTTGCTTGCGAGTTTTATCGCATGTTCGGATAGAGCGACTTATCCGAATAATTTCAGCGGAACGCCAAATATGTCTATGTTAGGACTTTTGGATGTTAATGGAAATATAATACCTGATAGTATGTATGGTAATATTATATCTGTTACAAATATCGTTGAAAAAGTATATACATCTATAAGAGACGGAGAAACCTACTATTGGACTAATTATATAACCGTGACTAACGAGAAAGTTATAAAATACGAAACCAATTATGCAGTTCCTCCTGCAGAACCTACGGATTTGTATAGGGTTTGGCTTCCTTCTTTTGCGGGAGTTCAGGATGGAAAAGGAGTTTATAATTATACTAATGTAAATTATAAAGACCTTCAAGGACTTAAAAATCTTTGGAGTAAAATTGTAAACAGATACGGAGACGGACAGGGAGCGCGTCCTTTCTTTATCAGAAACAATACTAGCCATGCTTGGTATAATATAAAAACGGGAAATAATTATTATTTTTTCGATAAAGATTTGAATATTCGACACAGAAACCATCCTAATATTATATTGAAAAAATTTATATGCGGGCTTGTGGTTCGATTTGTAAATGGAGATTATAAGGGAACTTGGAGTATCGGAGCGTTATATGAAAACGGTTTGAATAAATTTGGTTCAGGCGGATATGCAAATATGGAATGGGGGATACGAGAATTTATGAGACATGAAGAAGGCGCTATGGGTTCGACTTTTATAGGTAGAGATAAGGGATTCCCTCAAATATATTATGTAAATACGGGGCTTAACGCTAATAACCATACGGAATTCGTATTATCCACTCGTTATAGTTCTCAATATAATAATTGGCATAAACAATCTCAATATTTTATAGGCGAAAGAATAGAATATTATTGGAACCATTTGAATAAAGATATTGACGATAAAAAATTTATGATATCGCATGGAGACAGGGAAGCTGTAAACGATAAGAATTATACTTGGGCGGAAGTGGAAGTTCCGTAAAATCAGGATTAATGTTTAATTGATAAATTTTGTTTAACATTTTTTGTCTTTAAGGCGTTTCTTATTAATTTAAGAGATGCCTTTTTTAATTTTTAAGTTCTTATTTTTTTAGGTTTTTATTTTTTATTGAAAAAAATTTTATATTAATATATTATATTTTAATTATAATTTGAAATATAATTTTGTAAAAAAATTTTGGGGGAATTTATGCCAATATCTAAAAGAATTAAATCGAAAAAATCGGTTTCTAAAATAAAAAAATCAGGTAAAAAAATTAATCTTGTAAAAAAAACGGCAGAAAATAAAACGAGTATAAAAAAAGCTGCAAAATATTATGTGTCGGAAACTCCTTTAAAATATGCCGATAGGGAAATATTCGGTTCTATAAAAAGGGAATATAAAAGAGAAGCTAACGGGCTTGAGCTTATAGCGAGCGAAAATATAGTTTCAAGAGCGGTTATGGAAGCGCAAGGCTCTATATTTACTAATAAATATGCGGAAGGTTATCCGTCAAAAAGATATTACGGAGGATGTGTCGAAGCGGATGTGGTCGAAAGGCTTGCCATAGAAAGAGCGAAAAAATTATTCAAAGCACCTTTTATAAATGTTCAGCCTCACTCTGGCTCGCAGGCAAATATGGGAGTTTATATGGCGGTTTTGCAACCGGGAGACACTTGTTTGGGTTTGTCTTTGGATGCGGGCGGACATTTAACGCATGGAAAGAAAATTAATTTTTCGGGTAGTATTTATAATTTTGAACATTACGGCGTTAGTAGAGAGACGATGCAAATAGATTATGACGAAGTTAGAGATTTGGCTTTTAAATGTAAACCTAAAATGATAGTGACAGGAGCGAGCGCTTATCCAAGATTTATAGATTTTGAAAAGTTTAGAAGCATAGCTGACGAAGTCGGAGCTTATTTGCTTGTGGATATGGCTCATATAGCGGGACTTGTCGCAGCTGGTTTGCATCCTAATCCTGTTGAATACGCTCATTTTGTGACGGGAACTACTCATAAAACTTTAAGAGGTCCAAGAGGCGGTTATATTATATCTTCAAACGAAGAACTTGCAAAAAAAGTGGATAAAACTATTTTTCCCGGAATTCAAGGCGGTCCTTTAATGCATATTATAGCCGCAAAAGCCGTTTGTTTTAAAGAGGCTTTGGATAAAAAATTTGTAGCTTATCAGAAACAAGTTTTAAATAATGCAAAAACTATGGCAAGTGAATTTATATCTAAAAATTATAATATTATCTCGGGCGGAACAGACACGCATTTAATTTTGGTAGATGTAAAATCGTCTAAAAAAATTACTGGACAAATTGCGGAAACAGTTTTGGATAAGGCGCATATAACGATAAATAAAAACGGAATTCCTTATGACAGCGAATCTCCTATGGTTACAAGCGGAATTAGGCTCGGAACTCCTGCGATTACTACGAGAGGATTAAAAGAAAAAGATGTCGTGGAATTGGTTAATTATATAGACGAAGTATTGACTAATTATGACAATGAAAAAATTATAAATTCCGTAGCTAAAAAAGTGGACGCTTTATGCAAAAAATATCCGATTTATAAATATATAGCCGATATGTAAAATAAAAAATGAATGTTAATTTGATAAATGAAAATTCTATAGTATCGAATCTTATAAAGATATACGAAAGATACGGCTTCAAAAAAATTAAATTGAACAAATTTGAAGATTATAATTTATATAACGACAATAAAGATTTTCTTCAAACGGAACATATATTGACATTTATGAATTTAAATGGAAATTTGAAATCGCTTCGTCCCGATGTCACTTTGTCGATAGTAAAAAAAATACTTAAAGACAACGATAAGGAAACTCAAAAAATTTATTATATAGAAGATATTTATAAAATAGTTTCTAACGAATACGAGGAAATTCCGCAGGTTGGAGTTGAAATTATAGGCAAACTTAACAATTATTCAAATTTGGAAATTATAAGCATGGCTATAGACAGTTTGAAATCTATTAACGAAGATTATATTTTGGAAATTTCCAATATAGATTTTATCTCCGCCGTTTTAGACGAAATTAATATAAAAGAAAATTTGAAAGCAGAACTTCTCAACAATATATACAGCAAAAATAAGCATGATTTGGAAAAATTATTAGATAAAAATATTAAGAGCAAATATAAAAAATATATTTTGTCTTTTGTCGAGCTTTCGGGAAATTATAAAGATATTTTAAAAAAACTTAAAGGCTTGATAATAAACGATATAATGCAAAAATCTTACGAAGAATTAAAAAGTTTATCTTCGGTGTTTGAGCTTTACGATAATTTCGATAAAATTCTTTTGGATTTTTCAATAGAGAGCAAGTTAGGATATTATAACGGAATTATTTTCAAAGGCTATATTAAAGGAAATAACGATATAATACTTTCGGGCGGGAGATACGATAAACTTCTTAATAAATTTAATTCTGATAAAAACGCTATAGGTTTTGCAATCTATATGGATAAATTATATTCAAAAAATAATGAAAGCGATGATACGGATATTCTTATTTTATATAAAAGCGGAGACGAAAATATTTTATTAAACGAAGTTCAAAAAATGATGAATGAAAATAAAAAAGTGCGAGTCGATATATTCGGAGATGATAATATTTTAAATTATAAAGAAAAGTATATTTTTGATAGAAATAATTTGATTAAATTTTGATTTTTAATTTAATATAAAATTATTACTAGGCTTTTTCTTTTATAAAAAATTAATTTATAGATATATTTAAGAAATAAATTTGTGAATTTCCATAAAAATATTATTCCTTACAATATTTCTTTTTAATTTTATTTCGTTCAAAATATTAAGTCCTATTTTAGCGTCCTTCAAAGATTTCCTTATTTGCCAAAAACCTGCGTCCCATAACGAAATTTTAAATTTATTCAAATCTACGCTTTCTATATTGTCGTAAAAAAAATTATATAATTCTTTGCCGATATCAAGCAAATCGGAAGATTCTTTTGTGATAATTTTTTCTTTATTTTTCAAATATTCGTTTACAAATCTCTCGCTATCGTCATAGTCGAAAAAATCGCAATTGGAATAAATTTCTTTATAATCGAAAGGATAAAATTGATTATTTATTTTATAAAATTTATTCTTATAAAAAACATTATTCATAGAAACGGTTTGATTGGAATTTGAAAACAAACTCCAAATAATGCAATCGAGTTTAAACTCCTCCGATAATTCTTCTATATCTCCTTGCGGAATTACAAATTGATCGCTGCCGTTAAGCCAATCGACTTTTGCAACTCTTCTAACGGCATGTATAATCATCGCTTTTTCAAAATTGTTTTTAGTTATCGAAAGAGAACCTGCGGAAGATTGAGGCGCCGAAAATATGGCGGTAAGATTTTGTTTTTGCAAATCGCTTCCGCAACTCATAAGAGAGCCTATAAAACCTTCGCAAACTTTATCTCTTATATCTTTTCCCGAACTCTTAATTTTTATAGCGGATGACAACGGAACGAAAGTATAGGAATTGCGAAATCTTTTTATCCATTTATTCAGTAATTTATCCCTGCCGACAACATTATAATTTTTTTTGCAAATCTCTTTACAATTATTGTCAAGAACGGAGAGTAAAATATTTTCGTTTTTTATATTATATTTATTCGATATTTTCCAAATTATAAAACTTACGGGAAAAGGAACGGTTTTTGAAGTGTTGTCGAAATTGGACGATGAAAATACAAATCCGTTTATAAATTTATAATTACAAATATTCTCTCTAAATTTTTCGTTATTATTCGATTTTATATAATTTACCTTTGAAAAAATCGCCAAATAAATATTTTTGCCGTTTATAAATTCTTTATTTATTCTAAACATAAATTGAGCGGATAATTCTCTCGATGCCTCTCCCAATTTATTTTCATGCATAATATCTCTTATCAAACTCGAACTTACATTTTTTTTGCTTTTTGAATTTGTTCCGGCAACTTGACTCGTGGCATAAGGCGGATTTATAAATATAATCCAATTCAATTTTTTATCTTCCAAATCCGATTTTAATTTTTTTGGAATTTTTTTATAATTAAATATTTGATTTTTTAATTGAATATCGTCATTTAAATAATCGTATTGGAATATGCATGCTCTTTTAAATATTTTTTTACAATATTCTACATCTTCTTTATCGATAGTCGACATATATAAATATTTATAAACGGATTTATCCAAATAATATTCTAAATTCCCTTTTCCGCATGCCATATCCCATATTCTAAAATTTCCGCTTTTTAATTCTTCAATACTTACGGCTTCATTTATAAATTCTAACGATTTTTTTGCAAACACAAAAGGAGTATAAAATTCGCCTAAATATCTTTTTTTGGAATTATGTTCTTTCATTTGGCTTATAAATTATTGTAAAATTATTTCAAAATTATTTAAAATCGGGAGCTTAAATAAGGCATAGGATTTTTATGGTCGCCGTTTATTCTCACTTCAAAATGACAATGTATTCCCGTGGTTCTTCCCGTATTTCCTATAAGCGCTATTTTTTCTCCTCTTTTTACTTTCTGTCCGCTGCTCACCAAAAGTTTTGAATTATGTCCGTAAGCCGTTTGATAACCGTTCGCATGATTAATTATAAGAAACCATCCGTAACCGTTTCTCCAACCCGCATACGATACCGTTCCGTCTGCAACAGCCAAAATTGGAGTGCCGTAAGGACCTGCAATATCGACTCCATAATGATAGCTTCTTTCTTTGGTAAAAGGAGATAATCTCGCCCCGAATCCGCTTGAAATTCTTCCTCCTCCGGCAACGGGCCAACCTGTTGGAATTTCTTTATGAATAACGGAAGATATCTGCAAAAATGACAGTATATTTTTTTGATAGCTGTCTATTTCGTTTATAATTTTATTTATATTTGTAAATTCGTTATTTCCAAAATAAGCGTTACCGTTATAATCTATACCGTAAGACATACTTCTCATAGTGTTATTATAATCGGTTAATGCGTTTGAATATCTGTTTAAAGAATTTCTATAATCTTGAATTAATTTATATGTTTTTGCATCTCTTTCTGAAAGCGTTATATAAAAATCTCCGGCGCTTTTTTGTCTGTAATAGGCGTCCACTCCCGTATATGCCAAAGCGGAAAAAATTAATAATAAAAATAATATCATAAAATTATTAATAGGAAGTCTTATTCCCTTTTCTTCTTTGTTATAAAAAACTATTATGCTTCTTTCGTTGTTTCCCTTTTTAATAACGGCTTGTATAATAATATTGAAAAATTTTCTTATCCCGCCCGTAAAATTATATAAAGCTTTTAAAAAATTTACCGTTCCCTTAAGAAATTTGTTTCTTGATTTCACATAAGGATTTTTATACGCTTTTATTTTTTTCTTCGTATATTTATTAATTTTGTTAATTTTATATATTTTTTTAGAAGTCTTTTTATAATCTTTTTTAATTTTTGAATTTTTAAAATTTAGATTTCCAACCAATCTATTTGCAATATTTTTTGCATTTTCCGAACTCTCTTCGTCTATATAATATTTATCCAACTCGCTGTCGAATTCTTTTTCTTCGGCATTATTAAAAATATTTCTAGTCTGAATAATAATTCTCCTTAAAATTTAATCAATCATATCAAATAAACCGTCGCCTTTATAGTTATCGTCATATTTTTTTGAAACATTTAAATAAGAAAAAGCTTTATTTGTCGCCACTCTTCCTTTTTGAGTTCTCTTTATGAAACCGCATTGTATCAAATAAGGCTCTATAATATCCTCTATAGTTTCGCTTTGTTCGGATAATGAAACAGAAATTGTCTCTATTCCTACGGGACCTCCGTTATAATGTTTAATTATCGCATTTAAATACTGCTTATCCAACGACTCGAATCCGTTTTTGTCCACTCCCAATTTCTCCATAGAATCGCATGCAAAATCTTCGTCTATTTTAATAACATTTGAAACTGTGGCAAAGTCAAATACTCTTCTTAATAATCTATTTGCAATTCTCGGCGTTCCTCTCGACCTTGACGCTACAGAATACGCCGCCGAATCAGTTATTTTTATATTTAAAAATGCGGAACTTCTTTTAACTATATTAGCCAAATCATCTTCTGTATAAAATTCCAATCTTTCGACTATTCCAAATCTATCGTATAAAGGAGTGCTTAAAAGTCCGCTTCTTGTAGTCGCTCCTATAAGGGTAAAATGCGGGAGTTTGACTCTAAAACTTTTTGCGCTCGCCCCTTCGCCTACCTTTATATCCACAAAAAAATCTTCCATAGCCGAATATAAAACCTCTTCGACAACCGTTTTTAATCTATGTATTTCGTCTATAAAAAGTATATCTTTCTCTCCCAATGTCGTTAATATCGAAGCCAAATCTCCCTGACGCTCTATTACGGGAGCGGAAACCGATTTTATAGCGCTTCCGAGTTCGTTTGCTATAATTTGAGCGAGAGTAGTTTTTCCCAATCCCGGCGGTCCGTAAAAAAGTATATGGTCTAAAGAAACATTCCGTTTTTTGGCGCTATCTATATAAACCTTTAATTTTGATTTAATATTATTCTGCCCGATAAAATCTTCAAAACTTTTCGGTCTTATAGAAACACCTTCCAAATTATCGTAAGAAGTTTCTTCGGCGTTAGTTAAACTTGGCAGTTCTTTATTTTTCTTATTTTCTTTATCCATCTTTATTCTTTTTTATTCTATGTTTATTATACAATACATAAATATTAAAATAATTCTTTTATTATATTATAATTAAGATATATAATCAATTAGAAAAAAATTATTAAAAACGGCAAATAAATGGTTAATTTGGAAGTAAAAGTAACTGCGGGAGCAAAATCAAATAGCTTCAAAAAAGAAAACGAACTTTATTATATTCGGATAATGGCTAAAGCGATAGACGGTAAAGCGAATAAATCCATAATAGAATTTTTGGCAAAAGAACTTAATATAAAGAAAAAAGATATTGAAATAATAAGAGGAGAGAAAAGCGGCAAAAAAATAATTTCTATAAATATAGAAGATAATGTTTTACAAGAATATTTTAATAAAAAATTTTAAATTAAAAAATTAATTAAATTTAATTAATTTTAATAATAACAATAAAAATTATTAAGAATATTATATATTGTCCGAATCGACTTTGGTAGCCTGCAATCTGCTTTTTAATTTGTCTATCATATCGC
>CAZRYV010000070.1:0-10698 GCA_964604385.1 uncultured Brachyspira sp. | reverse complement strand
AGCAAAGAATAAAAAGAAAAAATTTTTATATAAAAAACGGTTATAAAGAAACGGGAAAGGCATATATTACTTTGGAGTATATTACGAAATACTTTGCAACGAAGATAATATTAACTTTGAATTATTTAAAGAATTGATGGAAAATATTAAAATTCCAGATTTTAATCCTACTTTTTTTGATATATAATTTTAATAAGATGTTTCACATGAAACATTTAAAATTTACTACTAAATTATAAATATTAGGTTATTATAATTATAATGTTTCATGTGAAACATAAAATATTAGAATTTTATTAATTATGGAATTAATCTTTAACAGCGAAAATAATCAAATAAAAAAATCGGCAATATATGTTGTTGCCACTCCTATAGGCAATATGGAAGATATAACAATTAGGGCATTAAAAACATTAAATAATGTCGATTTTATTTTGGCAGAAGATACGAGAGTAGCTATAAAACTATTAAATTTTTACAAGATAAAAAAACCTTTATATTCGTATCATAGTCATTCTTCGGAACATAAAATAAATCAATATATAGAAAACATATTAAATGGGAATTCCGCTGCAATAATAAGTGATGCGGGAACTCCATGCATAAGCGACCCCGGCATAACTATAATAAATAAAGCTATAGAAAATAATATTGATATAATCCCGATAGGAGGAATATCCGCTTTTACGACTTTACTTTCGGTTTGCGGTTTGTCGGGCAATATTTTATTTGTAGGTTTCCTTTCAAATAAAAGCGGCAGAAGAAAAAATCAATTAAAAGAACTATATAATAATGAAAAAAATATTATAGTAATATACGAATCGGTTCATAGAATAAAAAATTGTATAGAAGATATAGTTAACATATTTGGGGAAAATACGGATATTATTATTGGAAGAGAACTTACGAAACAATTTGAGCAAATTATAAGAGATAAAGCTAAAAAGATTATTGATTTTTTTTCCGATAATAGTATAATTAGGAAAGGAGAATTTTGCATGATTATTGACAACAGAAAATCTAAAGTATGCAAATCTAATGCCGAAAATAATTTATGTAAGGAGTCATACTATGACAATTGATAAAATAGGCGGCGTATCGAATATACAACAAAAATCGAGCGTTAGACATAATGAGAAAATTTCTAACCCGGGATATGATAGCATAGATATTTCTAAAGAATCTGAAATAGCTTTGCAAAATGAAAAACTTATCTCAATAATAAAAAATACGCCCGATATAAGAGAAGAAAAAGTAGCGGAAGCTAAAAAAAGGCTTGAACTATATATGCAAGAAGGTGCTTTAAGAGAAGAAGTTCTTAATAGTTTAGCAAATTCTATTATAGATTCTATGCCAACTGAAAATTAACGGTTTGTTTTTTATTTTTAATAGAAATTATAATAAAAAATGGCAAGTTTTTACGCTTGCTATTTTTATTTTAAAGTTATCATAAACATATAAATTCTGACATATATTTATTTTGAAAATTTATTTACTAATTCTACTCTGTTTTTTACGCCTGATTTATCATAAATATTTGCAACATGATTATTAACGGTATTAAGTGATATATCTAATATTAAAGCGACTTCTTTATTTGTTTTTCCCGCAAGTAAAAAAGATAATATTTCCTTTTCTCTTTTAGTTAAATTTATGGACTCTTCCTTAATGGATTGTATATTTTTATTTATATTTTCTTGCTTTTCATTATTTCCTAAACCTTTATTAATAGATTCTTTATTAACAAACATATTCTTATTTTTAATAATGCCGATAAAATACCATAATAAATAACCAAGCATTACCAAATTCCACCATATATAAAATAATACTAAAGTTATATCGATAGAACCTATATCCAAAGTATTTTTGTTTAATAAAATTAATTGATATACCAAAATAGGATATATAAATATAGTTATCAATCCTAATATCTTAACCATAAATTTTATTGTGTCATCTTTAATATTTTTATAATGTAAGAATCCTAATACAAACAAATATAAAATCGAAATATAAAATATTACATTTGCCATTATATAAAAATTAAAATTCAAAAGAATTCCCAAAATACTGATTACAAAAAATATCACTGATAAAATCAAATACTGAATATTTTCTCTTACCATCCATTTAAGTTTTAAAAATCTATATAAAAAAGCCGGTATAAAATATAACATTAAAGCCATAGATATACTTAAGGCAAAAAAGTATAAAATATTAAATATGCTATTTGATAAAAACAATGGAATCGTTAAAAAACTGAGCAATTTCACCGCTCTTATTAGTAAAAGAAATCCAAAAGTCAATAAAAATACTATATAATATTTAAGCCAAGTTACCCTTTCTATTATATAATAAATTATTGAATATAATATCGTAGAAAAGCCTATTATAAAGGCGATAAGGTATAAAATTAAAAGTATGTATCCAAATATATTATTCATAAACTTAACTTCTGCTAATCGGCAAAATTATATTAATTTTCTTTTTATCTCCATTTTCTATAGTATCTATCCATATATCCCCAGAATGCTTAATTATAATATTATAAGAAGTATATAAATACAAGTTATTAAAATTATCTTCGTTATAAGTTAATAAAGGAGTTTTGAAAAGTTTTAATTCCAATTCTTCTGGTATATTTTGAGATTCAAAAATAATTTTTATTAAAAGATTATTATTTATCAAGTTATTTTTTAAACCATTATTAAATAAAAATTCTTCATCGTTATAATTTATAGAACTATATGATATATTTATAAAACTATTAATTTTGGCAACATTATATATAAAAAGAAATATATTGGATATCGAATTAATTATTCTATCTTTATCTAAAAAAACCGTATAATTCCTTTCATTTTCATCTTCTGAAAATTTTATTTTAATTCTTTTGGAAAGAAATAAATCCTCAAAATTACTTGCTATATTTATAATAATTTTATTTATATCTTCCGAATTTTTATTTAACGCCAAATTATTAGAATTTATATCATTAAAATCATAAAAAACCTTCATAGTTTTATCTATTAAAAATGACTGCCTTAATATAGAAGCTTTATTTTCGTTATTTTGAATATCTTCCGTATATTTTATTATAGTCGAATTATAATTTTGAATATCATATATAAGATTAGATAACAACGATTTTAATTTATCGTTTATATAAAAAACTTTTTTCATAAGCAAAATTTTATATATAATTTTTTTTGATTATAACATGAAATATTAAAAAATTCCAATTATAAATTCAAAATTTGAATTTATAAAAAAAATTTAAATATAAAATTTTAATAATATATTTTAAAATAAATTCTATAATAAAATTTTTAATATAAATTTATTATATTAAAATATATTTAAATTTATTAACATTATCAACAATTTATTAACAATTATAATTATATTGAATTTATTATATAAATTAAATTTTTTGAATTCAATTTATTTTTAAGCTATTTATTTCTTTGTATCCAAATAATATATTATTTTAAATTTTAAAATGTTTTTTATTATTATATGGTTTATATGTTAATAAATTTCCAATATATGAAGAAAATAAAAAATATTTAATTTATATTGTTCATAATATTTTTACTATAAATAAAATTAAAAAAAATCTTGATTAAAAAATTTATTCTGAAAATTCAAATATTGAAATATAATAATTTATTGTAGATAATGTTAATAAAAAATAGCATCATTCCACTTTATTGATTTATCTTTATAAATATTATAATATATTATCAATAAAAAATTTACGAAAGTTTAAAAAGACTTTTTAAATATTATTTAAATTGGAGAATAAAAAATATGAAAAGAGCATATATTAAAAACATAGCGTATTATGTTCCTGATAAAATATTGGATAATAAATATTTTGAAAGCATTTTAGATACGAATGACGAATGGATATTAACTCGCACGGGAATAGAAAATAGAAGAATGGCAAGAGAAGACGAAACCATATTTGAAATGGGACTAAATGCCGTCAGGAATTTGCAAAGTAAAGGCGTAGATTTAAGCAATGTTGATACAATAATAGTTCCAACTGTGACTAAAGATTATATATTTCCTTCTATGGCTGGGCAGATACAAAAAGCTTTGGGATTAAATCATTGTTTTTCATTCGATATGTCGGCAGCTTGTTCGGGTTATGTTTACGCTTTAAATACGGCGACATCTTTAATAGAAAGCGGACAGTCTAAAGATATTTTAATAGTATGCAGTGAAAAATTAACCAAAGATATAAATTGGAAAGATAGAGGGACTGCTATTTTATTTGGAGATGCCGCTACCGCTTCTTTAATAACGGCGAGAGATGACGGAGCGGGAATTTTGGCTATGGATATGCAAAGCGAACCTGATTTGACTATAGTTCTAAACGGCGGAAGCGTATGTCCAATAAGAGCGGAAGATTTTGACGGACCAGATTTTAAAATATACATGGAAGGTGGGGAAACTTTTAAAAGAGCGGTTATGGAATTTTCAAATAGTATAGACAGAGTATTAGAAAAAGCGGGAAAAAATTTGTCGGATGTAAGTTTCTTTGTTCCGCATCAGGCTAATTTAAGAATAATACAAGCGGTTGCCAAAAGAATAGGATTGCCAATGGAAAAAGTTAGCGTTATATTGAATAAATTTGGAAATTGTTCTTCTACAAGTATAGGTTTGGCTTTAAGCGACGCATTGGATAAAAATAAAATTAAAGAAGGAAATTTAGTTCTTTTTACAGGATTCGGCGGCGGATTTACTTGGGGTTCTACTTTAATGATTTGGTAATCGTTGGTAATTAATTATAAAGAAAAACTAGAAAAAAATCGCCCATTTAATTTATAAATAGGCGATTATTTTGATGCTTTTTATATTTTAAGATTTTATTTATTCTTTTTCCAATTCTTTTATATATATATTTAAGAAAGGCTTATAAATGATATAATCTAAAATAATCAAACATATTATAAGGATTGGAGCTAAAAAGTTTAAATTAGTAGATATAAAAGAACCTATAATAGACGGCGTAGTCCAAGGGACTAAAGCTACTATTCTTGTTATTATATTTAATTTCATAAAAGTATAGCTTATAGTAGCGTTTACTATGGGAGTTAAAATAAAAGGTATTGCAAATATAGGGTTCATAACTATTGGGACTCCAAACATTATGGGTTCGTTAATATTAAAAAATCCTGGAACTATCGAGAGTTTTCCTACAGATTTTAAATGAGCGTTTTTGGATATTAACATTCCTATACATAAACCTAAAGTAGCTCCGGCGCCTCCCAAGTAAACAAAACAATTCATAAACTCTCCTGCAAATATTTTGGGAAGAGGCTCTCCCATAGACAAAGCTTCTTGATTTATTGCCAAATTAGTATATACGATAGCGGGAACGACAACATTAAGAACATTTGCTCCATGTATTCCGCAGAACCATAAAATATGAATCAAAAGTATTATTACAATGATTGCAAAAAGTCCATCCGATAAATTTAGCAAAGGTTTTAAGATTTTCATTATTAAGTCTGGAACCATAATCATCATATTCTTTTGTATTATTACATTTACGATTTGAAATAATATTGAAATTACGGCTACAGGAACTAATATTTCAAAAGATTTAGATATTGCAGGAGGAACCGAATCTGGTAATTTAATCGTTAATTTTTTATTTACTAAGAATCTCGATATTTCAACAGATAAAATTCCAGTTATAATTGCCACAAATAAACCTTTAGCATCCATATACCTTGCGTCCAAAACTGCTACTCTGCTTTCTTCCGCTACGAATAATAAATCAGATGCTGCTCCTACAATTGTTATGGCTAAAGATTTTGCTGACACTAAAAGAAAAGAATATAAGGATAATAATCCATTGGTGACTTTATCGGAATTATAATATCCAGCCAAAGAATAACCTATTCCAAAAGCTACAAATAGAGACATTATTCCCATACTTACATTGAAAATTTGTATGTAATCTCCCGAAAACGCTTTTGTAAAATCATCATATGGCTTAAAATATAAAAAATTTTCAGGGTCTTGCATAGGAAGGTTAAATAATAGCAATACGAAAGAACCTATTATAATAAAAGGAGTCGCTAATAAAAAACTGTCCTTAATAGCATTCAAATACCTGTTTGCCGACGCCTTTGCCATTATTGGCATCATTTTATTTTCCATAAAATTTACAAATTTTTGATTCATTTTTTACTCCAAAATTAAAATTATTAATGTATAATATCTTTTTTTAATATGTTTATCAATTCTTTTATAAGATTCTTTTCGCTCATAGCCGTCATTAAATGGTCTTGAGCATGAATAAAAAGCATATTGATATTAAACTTTTCTCCATCAGCCTCTTTCGTTATAAGATTAGTTTGATATTCATGCGATTGTAATAAAATTTTGTCGGCTTCTTCCATCTTTTTATTGGCTTCTTCAAATTTGTTTTCTTTTGCAAGTCTTAAAGCTTCGTATGCCAAAGACTTACTTTCTCCCGCTAAACTTATAATTGGAAAAACATTCTCTTCCATAAATTTTTCATCGATTTCATTCATAAGTATATCTCCTTAAAAATTTAGTAAATACTATTTTTAAAATATAAATTCATTCTTTAATTTTGAATCTTTGAGCAGGTTTAATATAATCGAGCAAGAATAAATATTCTTCGCATATATGTCCCACGACATTAGTTTTTCCCGTATTTTTTATATCTTTCAACGCTATTTGCATCTCTCCCGCATAGTTTCCATATTTTGAAGAATCTATAAGTATATCTCCTCTTTTTATATCTTCTACCGCATTAAATAAATTGAATTCTTTTTCTCTATATTTAACTCTCGGATTTGAAGACCTTATAAAATATTCGGATGCATCGAGTCTGTTTTGATGCAATTCTTCAAGAACTATTTTCTTTTCAGTTTCAGGTATATCTTTAATCAATTTCGCTTTAAAAGTTATTAATCTTTTATCCAATTCATTTAGTTTCTTAAAAGAATCTTCATTAGCGTAGCAATTTGCTATAAAAACTGCGTCAACTCCAAGTGAAAATAATTCCATAGCCTGAAGTTCTATAGGCATATTTCTATGTTCTTCCAAAGAGCAAATGCCATCGCTTACTTGCCAAGGTCCAAAAGTTCCTTCTTGAGCGTTTACGAAAGCCGAAGAATTTATAGAATATTTTTTAAAACGACTCATACTATTTTTAAATAGATTCCTATTAAATCCGCTGTATGCATGAGGATAAAAATTATAACAACCTAAAAGATTTTCTTTATTCGGATAAAATTTCATTATCGTATCCAAATATGGTGTATCATTACTCATATTTAATTCTATTTTCAAATCGTAATCGTTATAAGTCATTAAACTCTCTTCATTACCGCTAAAACCTAAATCAAGTCTTATAGCCCAAGCGCCTAATTTATAAAAAAAGTTCAAATCGTCATAAGATATATTCAAATATTTAAATACCGATGGCGATATATCTAGAGTTGTTTTTATTCCTCTGTCTTTACAATAATTTATAATCTCGCTAAAATCTTTTATTATTTCCTCTTTAGAATGAGAAACCGAAAGAAGACACATGAAACATCTTGTGAAACCATATTTTGAAGCCAAATCTACATAAGCCTTATTATCTTCCATTTTTGAATGAAAAGGATAAACGGAAATTCCCAATTCTCTCATTAAAAATAATTCCTTAAAATAATTCTAAAAAATAATTCTAATAAAAAATTGTTATTCTACTTTGAGATTTAAAGCAAAATCCAATATTTTCTCGCCGTTCATCATTCCATAATCTTTGAAATCTATAACATCCAAAGGTTTGTTTTTTTCTTTAGCTTTAGCTTGAAATTCCGTTTTCTGAAATTTTACTTGAGGTCCTAGTAGAAATATATCGTAGCTGTCCAATAATTCGTAAAATTTTGCAGTGCTTACGGATTCTATTTCAACTTCTATATTTTTCTTTTCTGCGGATTCTTTCATTTTTTTTACAAGTATACTCGTTGACATTCCTGCCGAACATAATAACAAAATCTTTTTCATGATTTTTACTCTTTCTTATATTTATTTTTTATTGTTGTTTAATTATAACAATTTACAATAATAAATCAAATTATAAAAAAACTCAAAAAATCATTTATATTTAAATTTGTATTTTTATTTGTTTTTATTTATTTTATAATATATTATTACGCATAAATTTTTATAAAGATAAGATAGAGGTTTTTGTTATGCCATTTAGAAAAGATTTTTTATGGGGCGGAGCTACGGCGGCAAATCAATGCGAAGGAGGTTTTGATGTCGGCGGAAGAGGTTTGGCTAATGTAGATGTTGCGCCTTATGGGAAAGATAGGTTAGCAGTTATAACGGGAAAAATGAAAATGTTTGATTTTGATAAGGAACACTTTTATCCTTCAAAAGACGCTATAGAAATGTATTCAAATTATAAAGATGATATTAAACTTTTTGCCGAAATGGGTTTTAAAGTCTATCGTATGTCGATTGCTTGGAGTAGAATATTTCCTAAAGGAGACGAGGATAAACCCAACGAAGAAGGATTAAAATTTTACGAAAATGTTTTTAAAGAATGCTTGAAATATAATATTAAACCTTTAGTTACTATCACTCATTTTGACTGTCCTATGCATTTGATAAAAAAATACGGCGGATGGAAAAATAGAATACTTATAAAATTTTATGAGAATCTTTGTAATATTATTTTTAATAGATATAAAGGACTTGTTGAATATTGGCTTACTTTTAACGAAATAAATATGATATTGCATGCGCCTTTTATGGGAGCTGGATTATATTTTGAAGAAAACGAAAACGAAGATGAGATGAAATATCAAGCGAGTCATCATGAATTGGTTGCAAGTGCAATAGCAACTAAAATAGCCCATGAAATTGATAAAAATAATAAAGTTGGTTGTATGCTTGCCGCTGGAATTTATTATCCTTATTCTTCAAAACCCGAAGATGTTTTTGCAGCTCAACAGAAAAATGACGAAATGTATTTTTTTGTTGATGTTCAGGCTAGAGGAAAATATCCCGCTTATGCTTTAAAAAAATTTGAAAGAGAGAATCTTAATATAAAAATGGAAATAGAGGATTTGGAATTGTTAAGAAAATATACTGTCGATTTTATTTCGTTTTCTTATTATTCTACAAGATGCGCCGCGTCTGATATGAATCAATATTCAAAAAATATTGAAAAAGACAATATAATGAAAGATATAAAGAATCCAGAATTAAAACAAACCGATTGGGGTTGGACGGTAGACCCTTTGGGATTGAGAATAACTTTAAATGATATATATGACAGATACCAAAAACCAATGTTTATTGTAGAAAATGGGCTTGGCGCTTACGATAAGGTTGACGATAAAGGATATGTTGAAGACGATTATAGAATAGATTATTTGAGAGAGCATATAAAAAATATGAAAGACGCAGTAGAAATTGACGGGGTAGATTTAATTGGATATACCACTTGGGGACCAATAGATTTGGTTTCGGCAGGAACGGGCGAAATGTCTAAAAGATACGGTTTCATATATGTAGATAGAGATGATTTTGGAAACGGAACTTTAAAAAGAAGTAAGAAAAAATCTTTTTATTGGTATAAAAAAGTTATAGAATCAAACGGAGAAAATTTAGAATAATTTTTTAGATTTTAAATCGGGTTAAATATTATAAATGGATATACTAACAAATATTAGTTTGGTTCAAAGAGACGCAATATTGCATAGGGGAAGTCCTTTGCTTTTGCTTGCAGGCGCGGGAAGCGGCAAAACTTTGGTTATAACTAAAAAAATCGCCTATTTAATAAAAGAATGCGAAATTCCTCCCGAAAGAATAATGGCTGTAACTTTTACCAATAAAGCGGCAAATGAAATGAAAAATAGAGTCTGCGAACTTTTGCCCGAAATAAAACCGTATAGATTATTTGTGAGAACTTTTCATTCGGCATGTCTGAGAATTCTTAAAGAGAACGCTCATTATATAGGCTATAAATCAGATTTTATAATTTTGGACGAAGGTGACAAATTATCGATTATAAAAAAAATTATGAAAGCGGAAGATACTCCGAAAAGAATAACTCCTAAAATGATAATAAAATTTATATCAAATATTAAAAACGAAAGGGAAGACAATATCGCTTATGATTATGATAGGCATTTTTATGAAGATGTTTATAATAAATATTTGGAATATCAATTAAAAGAAAATTTGATGGATTTTGACGACCTAATACTTAATACGATAAAGTTATTTGAAAAAGAAATTCCCGTTTTAAATTATTATAAAGAAAGATTTAAATATATTTTGGTGGACGAATTTCAAGATACGAATCCTCAACAATACAAATTGATAAAATTATTGACTCAAAATGCGGATAACGATTTAACGGTAGTTGGAGACGATGACCAAAGCATATATTCTTTTAGAGGAGCTACAGTTTTAAATATTCTTAATTTTGAAAACGATTTTCCAAATACTAGAATAATAAGGCTTGAAGAAAATTATAGATGTCCGAAAGATATTGTCGAAGCGGCTTTAAGCGTTATAAAAAATAATTCTCAAAGACATAGAAAAAATGTTTTTTCAAATAAAGAAAATCAATATAAAATATAAAATTGGATTTGTAATTCGGATTTTGAAGAGTCTAAAGATATAGTCTAAGAA
>CAZRYV010000069.1:7247-10699 GCA_964604385.1 uncultured Brachyspira sp. | reverse complement strand
TTATTTATAACTCTTATTTTTTAATTGTTTAATAACCGTATTTACAAAATAATCTATATATTTAAAATCCGTAGCTATATTAACTCTTATAAAACCTTTGAAATTTTTTCCGAACCATTCTCCAAAATCGATTGCTATTTTACAGTCGTCTTGAATAAACTCTTTTACTCTGTTTGGATTAACTATATTTCTTAAATCAAAAAATGGCAGATAAGTGCCTTCCAAAGGACTTATTATTATTTCGGGAATTTTATTTTTAAACTCCGTTCTTATATATTCGTAATTTCTTTTTATAGTTTTTAAAAGTCCGTCAACCCAATTTTCTCCGTATCTGTATGCCGCTTCGGAGGCTATCAGTCCGAGTAAATTAAATTCAGTTCTATTTATTCTGCTTACGAATTTTTTATATATTTTTCTAATTTCTTCGTTTGGTATAATTACATGCGAATTTAACATGCTCGCCAAATTAAATGTTTTGGAAGCGGAATTTAATACTATAAGTTTATCCGTATAATCGTTTTCATTTCTTTCATTTTTAGTATTTTTATTTTTTATGGATAATGCGGAGATAAAAGGACGAACTCCCATATTTATATCTTGATGTATTTCGTCCGACACTATATATAAATTATGCTTTTTACAAATTTCAAAAACTTTTTCCATTTCCTCTTCCGTCCAAACTCTCCCCACGGGATTATGAGGATTGCAAAAGATTAATAATTTAACTTTATTTTTTATTATTTTATTTTCAAATTCTTCAAAATCTATGCTAAAAATTCCGTTGTCGTTTTTCAAATCGCAGACAATCAAATTTCTTTCATTGTCTTTAACGGCGTTATGAAACGGATAATAAACGGGAGTAAGTATGATAATATTATCTCCTTTTTCGGTAAAAGCGTTTACGATTAAATAAAGTGCGCTTACCAAACCGCTTGAAAACGAAATCCATTCTTTTTTCAAATCTATATTATATCTATTTTTCTGCCAATTAAAAAACGCTTCAAAATAACTGTCCCATAAATGAGTATAGCCGAATACTCCATGCGATATTCTTTTATTTAAAGCGTCTATAACCTCGTTAGGCGCTCTAAATTCCATATCGGCAACCCACATAGGAATAAGTCCTTCGGTTTTAAATCTTTCATCTTTTCCCGTTCCCCATTTTACCGAATTAGTATTTTCTCTATTAACCGTATATTTACTGCAAAATTCTTCTATCTCCATTATAAAATCCTTATTATTTTTTATATTTTTTTGATTTATTTTATTATAATTTTTACTTTATAATTTTACATAGAATTATAAAATTAAATTTTAATATGTCAATAAAATTATAAAAATTATAGATAAAACCTTTAAAAAATAATAAATATAGTTTATAATATAAAGAATTATATTATTTGATTGGAATTATTAATTGTGGATTTATTAGTTATTATATTTTTTATAGTCGTGATTATAATATTTATTTTAATGTTCGGATTGCTCTTTTTTATATCGGGCATAGGAAAAATGGCAGGTTTTTTGTCTTATTTGATATTTAAAAATCGCGAAGATTGTCCTTTCTGCCGTTGTAAAAAATCTATGAGATTGATTAAAACTGATGACGGTTATAAAAAAGTATGCGACAGATGTAAATTTTCAATAGAGGTGGAAGATAAAAAGGTATATAAATAGATTTACGAGGGGAGGGGGTCGAACCCTCACGCCGAAGCACTAGATCCTAAGTCTAGCGTGTCTGCCAATTCCACCACCCTCGCTAATTTGTTTATTATACATTATATAATAATATAATATTTTTTTCAAGTTAAGAGTAGATATATATGACTAAATTACAAAAATTAAAAAGAAACTTTATAAGATTAAAAAAATTCTTTGGCGAAGATATATACAATGCTGACGCTTCTTTATTTAATCCCATTAAAAGATTTTTTATAAATTTGTTTAGAGTTATAACTTTGGCGATAACCGATTTTATAAAAGACGATTGCACTATAAGAGCCGCTTCATTAACCTATCTTGTAACATTGTCGCTTATACCCGCTTTAATAGTGGGACTTTTTATATTGAGAGTTTTTAATTTATATCAAAATATTTTTATGATAATTTTTGATTGGATGGAAACTAACGCTCCATTTTACGAACCTATGGTTAGACAAATACTAAATATAGCCGACAATACCGATTTGGCGAGCTTTGGACTTATAGGAGTTATATCGACTTTGGTAAGCACGGGATTAATACTTCATAATATACAAAAATCGCTTGTAAAAATTTGGAGAGTTAAAATTAAAACTTCCTTCCCGAGAGTAGCCGCAAATTATATAGCCTTACTATTCTTGATTCCCATAATGATTGGAATATCTTTTTCTCTTATAACTTACACTCATATAAGCGCTTATAATTTTCCACCTCTAATTAGAATATTGCTATCTTGGGTAACTCCGATAATAGCGATGTCTTTACTAGTTTTATTTTCTTATGTTTTAGTCCCTCAAACGAAAGTAAATTGGTCGAATGCCGCAATCTCTTCCGTGTTGGTTGCAATAACCATAATTAGTCTTTTCAGCGTTTATTTTAGATTAAATTTAAATGTAAAAAATTATAAACAAATATTTGACGGCGATAAATATAAAATAGAATATGTTGTAAAGGAAATAAATTCGGTTGGAGAGAATATTTATAAAAATGTTTCGCATATCGTATTGGAAAGAATAAGTTATAGAGTTATAGAAAATTTAGGAAACGGTTTAAGCGCTCCCACTTACGATAAAGAAATTATATCGACTAATACTCTTAATTTTGCAGATTTTTCTCCTAATGTATTGGAACAGCTTATTAAATATAATTTTAAAGTAGGAGACGCCGTTGTTATAAGCAATGAAGATAATATGCTTACGAGTATAAGTCCTGTGGAGTTTTCTTCTGCAAGCGCTTTCGCTCAAATACCCGTTTTACTTTTGCTTTTATATATAATTTGGATAATAATATTATTCGGAGCGGAACTGACATATTCTCTTCAATATTTTAGAGCTTACGGAGTCGACAGAACAAATATAAAACTATCTTTTGCCGAAAAAGAAGTTATAGCTTTGGAGTTTATGCATGCGATAGCCTATAGATTTATTAACAGAAAAAAACCTTTTACCGTCTACGAACTTGCAAAAGAATTAAAAACGCCGCCCACGATAATAAATGAAATATCCGAAAGTTTGGAAAAATCGAAGTTTGTAGTAAAAATCGCAGAAGGCTCAAAAATTTCCTATATATTAGGATGTCCTCCCGAATCTATAACCATAGGCGATATTTTATACTCGCTAAAAATGAACGGAGGATTTAGGCATAAAAATATATCCGCAAACGATAAATATAAAAAACTTATATACGAAAATAAAGCGATAACGAATAAAGATTACAATAAAGATTTATATCATTTGATAGTCGGAAAATAA
>CAZRYV010000069.1:1766-7147 GCA_964604385.1 uncultured Brachyspira sp. | reverse complement strand
AAATTAATCTGTTAGATTTTCTTTATATTTTGAATCTTTAAACTCTAAATAAGGTTTCGAGCTTAACATATGAATTGCAGTTATAAGGGAATAGCTTATCCATGCCTTTTTTTCGTCTTTTTGATTTTTACTTGATTCTTTTTCGTTTTCTTTTAAAAGTTCGTTTAGCGTTTTTGCAATATTGTCAATATTATCTTCAAAAAAATCTTCGCATTCGTCACAAGTATCCATAGTTGCAAGTCCCTGAATCTCTTCTATTTCTTTACCGCACCATACGCAATAAACGCTCATTTTTCTCTCCGATTATTTATCAAATTATATTTATTAAATTATATTTTTAAATTTTTAAATTTTTATTAAATTCTATCAAATTATAAAAGAATAGAATTTAATATTTCCTTCGCTATCTAAAACTTCTACTGTAATCGAACCGACATTTTCATCGTCTATTATAATAGTAAAATTTTCGCTCATAGAATCCAAAACTTTATCGTTAGGAATTATATAATTCCATTCTTCCGTTATTTTCGAATATCTAACCGTTTTCAAAAATGAAAGTTTATCTTCCACTTTAAAAGTTATTTTTCTAGCGTTTCCTTCCTTTTCAATCGCAAAATCGAATATTTCAGGAGCGTCATTGTCGTATTTTATATTAAGAACTTCCAAAATTTTAGTTTTTGCCAAATCTATCGGATTATCGAATCTGTCGCTTGCCGTTATCCTAAAATCGTAAATTCCCGAAGGCATTAAATAGGATTTAAATCTAAAATAAGAATTTTCCAAATTATTTGCGAGTTTTCTATAATTTTTTTCTCCCTTTAATCTATATTCCAAATCGTATATTAGTTTATCTCCGTTCGGGTCGCTCCCTTTCCAATAAATCATAGTTTCGTTTTCATCCAATTGCGGACTTTTGGTAGTTTCGTTTGAATCGTTTTGCTGTTTATAATAAGTAGTCAAACCTCCATTTAAAACATCGGGAGGTAAATTATTTTCAATATAGGTAAAATCCATAGAACTTAAAATTGGAACGGAATCCGAATTGGAAGTTTTCATGATTACTTTAAATTGCAAGAATCTTCCATCGGGAACATTGATTTTTCCATCTTCCGCTACGGGAACAAAATCGCTCCAAGTATTGTCTACCCTTGCGACATTTCCCGTTCTCACTTCAAATGAAATATCCGAACCATCGGGAACGGTTTTCATAGTATTTAAACTTCCGAGTTTGCTTAAAAGTTTTAAATCCAATGTGTCGCTTATAAAACTTCCTTCCGAAAGATTATTATTTTGCATTTTATAAATTTCTCCCGTTTTCGATATTGCAAAATAAAGTCCGTCTTCGGTTGCAGTGAAAGTAGAAAGCGTTTTATTTTCAAGCCCGCCAACATAGGATAAAAGTCCGTCATCTCCGTTTATTTTATAAATGTCAGCGTCATCTCCCGTAATGAAATATATATTATTGTCTTTATCGCCGCTTAAAGCGAAAACCAAAGTTTGATTTAAGAAAAATAATCTCTGAACGGTTCCGTTTGTATCCGCTCTGTATAAAGAATTTCTAAATTCTCTCGCTCCATCGTCTATTTGCTTGCCTCCGTCTATTATAGAAGGTAAAATTAAATAAGAAGGTTCTCTAGTCGCCGTTCCAAAGTATAAATTTCCTATATTATCCATCGTGATTGCATAAACTTCATTTTGCGCCGTATCGTATAAAGTTTTATGTGAAGGATTTTCCGCATTAGTTGACAAATCTACCGATAAAACGAGTCCTCTTCCCGCAGTTCCTATATATAGTTTATTGTTTTTAGAATCGAAATATAAAGACATTGCATGCTGTTCGTCCGTTTTCAATATTTCCGTTATATTTCCGCTTGAAGATATTTTTAATACTCTAGCGTTATCTCCTCCTGCGGCGGCGTAAAGATTTCCTTTATTGTCGAATTTCATATCCCAAATATAAGCGTCTTCAACATTTTTATTCCAAATTTCATTTCCTAAATTGTCGTATTTTATTATTCTCGCATAAGGCGCAGTAGCTGCATATATGTTTCCCGAAGCGTCCGATATAACCGAAGTAAAAGCGCTTTCGTTTGTCGATTTTACGAATAAATTAAAATTGCTTTCTCCCGATTTTCTTTTGTATAATTCCGCTCCGTTTCCGCTTATAGCCGCATACATAGAACCGTCTTCTGAAGGATATATTTTCCAAATAAATTTTCCGTCTATAGAACCGTCTTTTTCTATAATAGGAGCCAAAACCAAAGAGCCTTGTTCCGTTAACATTATTCCGTTATAAGTTCCGTTATTATAAAAACCTTTTCTTGAACTCGAATAATTTCTAGTAACTACTCCAAAAATTGTAAGATGAGATAAAATTAATATTGTAAAAATGATTTTAGCGATTTTCATATTTATCCGCCCCTTCTATTATTATATCTATTTTCATTAAACCCAATATTGAATAAGGCATATTATATTCTCCCTCGATAGCGTTTATAACCGCAGATTTATCCGATGTGTAATTATCCGCAATAACGCCATATTTTGAAGTCGGAAGCATAGGAAAAGAATCTTTCCCTATCTGAACTCCACGCGATGAAGAATAAAGCCATACTTTCAAAGCCTTATCGTCATAAGATTTGCCGTATATTCTCATAACATCGTCCAAACTTCTTATTTTATATTTATTCGGCATAAATAATTGTTCGGCATAATTATATATATATTCGTTAGCCGCATAAATACTATAAATATCTGTTGTCAATCCAACGGGAAGTTTAACGGGTATATTTATATAAGTTTTTTCAAGTCCGTAAGGAGTAATTCCCACTCTCAAATGTATAGTCTCGCCCGCAACCGCTCGCGTTTCTAGTAAAGTTATATCGTTTAAAAATGCATATTCCAAATTACTTCTTTTTATCGAAAGTTTTATGGATTTTATTCCAACTCTATTGAAATTATTATATATAAAAAAATCAACGGGAGCGATTAACTGTTTTATCGCCTCTCTAAAAGCGTCTTTGGAAGAATAGGTTAATATTCTATCGTTTACTTTATAAGGTTTTTCAAAATAATCCGTTTCTATTTCATAACTTATGCTAAATACTCCGTCTTCTTCGCTTCCCGCACTCGAGGTTACCGCTTCATATATAGCCATTGAAAGCAAATGCGAAAAGTAAGTTGGGTCGTTTAATACTCTAAAATTGAAATCTTTATTTAAAAAACTTTGGTCTTCAACTTGCAAATTAACGGGAATCATAGTATTTTCGGGAACTTCTCCATAAACTCCCGAAACCCCAAAAGTGCCGTCATAAACCGTATAACCTAAATAATTTGAATAAGCCGCTCCTATTTTAAAAGACGAAGCAGCGGAAGCCACTATATGATTTATATACGCTCTTGAAACGGGCGCTCTTAATCTTCCTTTAGACCACATCGAATGCCCGAATAATAAAAATTTCTCGTCATCAGTATGCGAAACCGTTCCGACTCCCGCTATCGACAAATCGCCGTCAACCAAAACTATAGCGACAGAATCTCCAAATAAAAATTTTCCGCTTTGATTGGCATCCGAAATCGTCCCGCCTGCTTGCATAGGATAAAATCCCATTTCTTTGAATTTATCCGAATATTCCGAAAAAGAATTTCCGTTGAAACCCGAAAATATTAAAGGAGTTTGCAAAGAATTTTTACTTATAGATGCAACTTTAGAAACGGAAACATTGGTATCGTTATATAATTTATACATTTCTTCTATTGGAGTAACTCCCGCTATCGGGTCTTTTGCATAATTCCATCCGAAAGCCAAAGCGCCAGCTATTTTTCCGTCAAAATAAATCGGCGAACCGCTCATGCCCGCAACCGTGCCTGAATGTTCCAAATTAAGTCCTTCGAGTTCTATCAATATTGCATCGCTTCCGTTCCACATTTTTCTTAAAACCGAAAGAACCTTTACTTTAAAAGGCTCGACATTAGTTCCATGAATTACCGTATAACCTACGCCTTCCATACCTTCCTTTATTTCGCTCATAGGAATAACTTCGGGATTATCGGGCGGAGAAGGAGGCAAACTTTGAGCGATTAAATTCAGATTTAAATTTAAAATTAAACTAAATAAAATTAAAAATATTCGTTTTGTCATAAAGTTCCGTATTTTTATTTTTTTTATTTTATTATTATTATTTTTTTTATTATTGTTATTTTTATTTTTTTAATTATATATTAACTATAATTAATTATATATAAAATTTATAATCAATATTATACTAAATTAAATAAAATTCAATAACTTTTAATTTATCGGCATGCAAGCGGTTAAATATAATTCTTTGACAAAGATGCAATATTTTAGTATAATATCAAAATGATAACAGTTATTATACCGATTTACAATTTGTCGAAATATTTAAGAAATTGTTTGGAAAGCGTAATCAATCAAACCTATAAAGATTTGGAAATAATTTGCATAAATGACGGCTCAACTGACGATTCTTTTTCGATTTTAGAAGAATATAAAGAAAAAGACGACAGAATAATTTTAATCGACAAGAAAAACGAAGGCGTATCGGCTGCGAGAAACGAAGGAATTGAAAAAGCAAACGGCGAATATTTATTTTGTATAGACGGAGACGATTATATAGACGAAGATTTTTTTGAAAAATTTTACAATAACGCCAAAAAAAACGACAGCGATTTGGTGGTTTTGAGCAGTTTTTGGAATTTGGATAAAAGGGTTAATAAAAATTATCATTCTGCGCTTCCGACATGTTCGATGTTTATAAAAAAAAAGATATTGGAAGAGAACAAATTTTTAAGATATCCTCTTAATGTTCAGCCCGGTGAAGACGGAATATTTTCGCATAAACTTTTAATGTTTGTTTGCAATGTGAGTTTTGAATACGAGACAAAATATTATTATATTAAAAGGGCGGGGCAGGATTCCCAAAGAGCGGTTAAAGAGCCTCAAATATTATTGGGAGCGATAAAAAAATGGTTTGAAATTTTGAAAGAATTTTATGACGAATATAATTTTTGGGAAAATAAATCTTTGTCTTTTGCAAAATATGCGGAACAGGAAGTTTTTTTAGCGTTCAGAACGAAAAATTTTAATGTCGAAGAAGAGAGAAAAATTTTTGAGATTTTAAAAAACGCCTTAAGCAAAGCTGTAAAAAATATCGATAGATTAGATTATAAATATTTTTCCAAAGAATTTATTGATTTTTTGGAATCGGATTCGATTGAAGAATATTATTCTAAAGTAAAATATAAATATAATTATGTGAGATTTTCTTTATTTTCAAAAGACATATCGATTCGTTATAGAGAAAATAGATATAAGTTGTATAAAAAGAAATAAATTTTATTTTTTAGAATTTTATTTT
>CAZRYV010000069.1:0-1666 GCA_964604385.1 uncultured Brachyspira sp. | reverse complement strand
GAATTTTATTTTATTGTAGTAAAACAAAATAAATAGTATAATTAATTCAAATTATTTTATTCGGAGAAATAATGAAATTCAATTTGACTCTGCCGTTCGATAATGAAATAGAAGCAAAAGATAAAAATATAATACAAGAATTTATAATAAATAATATAGACGAATATGAAAATAATTCTTCAAAATTAACCGAATTGATAATGGAAGCCGTAGCATCTTTAAGCGCGGGAAAAGCGAGAACCGATTTTATAGCGAGTCAAGGATTTTTCAAAAATTTGCTTTATTCCATAACGGGACAAAACAGAAAAATCAGAGGAGAGATTGATTATAATTATGCGATTGTAAAAAATGCATCCGTGAGAATGATAGAATATTTGGCGGGACAAAATAAAATAACTTACGAAGGTTTGATATATTTAAATAATAAATTAAATAATATTGAAAGAGATTTGGAAGAAGAAATTATAATTATATGCAAAAATATCAGAGAATCTTTTAATTTCATTTTAAATAAAATAGAAGAAGAATCAAAAAGAATAGACGCTATAGAAAAAAAAGTTCGTTTACTTGAATATAAAGCTTCTTGTAAATTGCTCGAGTTTAATTATATAAAATATTCCGATATGGACGATATAGAAAAAATAATATGTTTAAGCGGCGATTTGTTTTTTGAAATATATTATAACGATTTGCCGAAAGAAAATATTTTTGTTATAAAATCGATACTTTTGGATTTAAATTTAGATTCAAACGAAAAGATTAAAATTATCGATTTGTATAAAAAATTTATAGAAAAACCCGAATTTATGGAAAAATTATTTTTCAATGAATTTAATATAGAATTTAATATAACGGAAAATAAAATTCCTAATTATATAACTCCAATATTAAGCGGAGTAAATAAAATAAAAAAATTAAATAACGAAGAGAATTATATATTGTCTTATATTTTGAAATTAAAAAATTTGAATAACGAAACGAGCGAAATAAATGAAATAAAAATAAATTTAATAAACGAATACGCCGCAAACGAACTTGATTTTGATTATAATTCTAAAATCGGAATTTACGAAATTATAATAATGATAATAAACGAATTAAAAATGATTGCAAATCAAAATAATAATTCTATTAAAAATGTAAGTTTAAACGACAGTATAAAAATTATGAATAAATATTATTCTTCAAAAGAATTTATAAAAGCGATAGTTGAAGCGGATAATATTCTAACGATAGAAAAAAATAATATAAAAGCGCATAATATAAAAATGGAAAGCGTTTACAAACTTCTTATAAACGAAACTAAAAATTTTAAAACTTGTAATAAAAATAATAAAGATAATAAAAATAATAAAAATTATGATAAAAAAGAATATTATAAAGATATTGCAAAAATATATTTGATAAAAGAAGATTACGACAACGCTTTTAAATATTTAAATAAATATTGCGAAAATCGTTTGGATAATAAAAATATAATTAAATTAAAAAAGAAATTAAAAGAACAGTATAATAAAATAAAAAAATATAAAGAAATTAGCGATAATAAATTTGGCAAAAAATTTGAAAAAATTATTATAGAAAAAAATAAAGAAAAAAATATTAATGGAAAAATTATTAAAAATACGAATAAAAATAAAATAAAAACTAAAAATAAAAACAAAAA
>CAZRYV010000068.1:0-10706 GCA_964604385.1 uncultured Brachyspira sp. | reverse complement strand
ATAAAGATAGCAGTGGTAAACTAACCTCTTTCAAAATCATGCGACTTGTAAGGGCAAATAGAGGAGGGTATAATTATGCAGTTCAACAAACTTATACAGGCACTTTGATTAAAGATACTTCAAGCGGTGGCAGTCAATAAGTTTATTAAAACTTCTAAAAATTTTGAAAGACATCGTATTTAATGCGGTGTCTTTTTTAATTAATCTTAATTTATTGCATTTTTATAATTTTTATTTATACTTAATTTAATAATTTAATTAGGGTTATTATGTATATTATAAACGACATTAAAAATAAAATTATTAAAGGCGATTCTTTAGAGATATTAAAAAATATTCCTTCGGATAGTATAGACCTTATATTTGCCGACCCGCCATATTATATGCAAACGGAAGGCGAACTTTTAAGAACGAACGGAACTAAATTTAACGGCGTCGAGGATAAATGGGATAAATTTAGCGGTTTTGAAGAATATGATAATTTTTGCATAGGATGGCTTAAAGAATGTCAAAGAATATTGAAAATCACGGGCAGTATTTGGGTTATAGGTTCTTTTCAGAATATATTTAGAATCGGAAAAATAATGCAAGATTTAGGATTTTGGATATTAAACGATATTATATGGAATAAAACTAATCCCGTTCCAAATTTTGGCGGAACAAGATTTTGCAACGCACATGAAACTTTGATTTGGTGTGGTAAAAATAAAAAAACTAAATTTACTTTTAATTATAAAACTATGAAGCATTTAAATAATGACAAACAAGAAAAAAGCGTTTGGAATATAGGATTATGCATAGGCAATGAAAGATTAAAAGACGATAGCGGAGTTAAAGTTCATTCTACACAAAAACCGGAAGAATTGCTTTACAAAGTAATTTTATCTTCTTCTAAACCTAACGATTTAGTTCTTGACCCATTTTTTGGAACTGGCACTACGGGAACCGTTGCAAAAAGAATAGGTAGAAATTATATAGGAATAGAAAGAGAAGAAAAATATATTTTTTATGCTGAAAAAAGATTAAAAGAAGTAAAAACAGAAATAAATGAAATAACCGAATTATCATTGGAATTAAAACCGCCTAAAGTTCCTATGAAGAAATTATTAGAGCGAGGACTTTTAACCGAAAAACAATCTTTATATACATCGGCTGGGGAAGAGGTTTGCAAAGTTAAAGCGGATGGCAATGTTTTCAATAAATATGGAACTTTATCAATACATAAAATGAGCGCAAAATTATTAGGATTAAACAATAATAACGGTTGGGATTATTTTTACGCATATTATGATAATAAATTTGTATCAATAAATAAATTAAGATATATATACATGGATTTATTTCAATGAAAAATGATTTGGAAAATATCATAATTAAAGCGGTTGGCAATATAATTGAGAATTCAATCGGCACAAAAAAATTAACGAATTAAGAGAAAAGCATAATAAGAAAATGCATTTTATACCAAAAAGATATAGAATATTCGGCGGATTATTGCAAAGTATGAATATTCAATTTGGCAATTTTATCGAAGAGCTTATGGCTTTAATTATATCTAATGAAAATAAATTTAAAATTTTGGAAGAATATAGCGGAAAGAAGAATAATATATTTTATTTATCAGATTCCAATATAAAAAGGATAGACGATTATATTGCAAATGTCAATACGAAGCTACTATAAATTTAAATAAAGAATTTCGTTTATTGCAAGATGAAATAATAAACGATAAAGACGATAATTTTAACAAAGTTAAATGCGACACAGACTTAATTTTTTCGGATAGTAAAAATATATATTATTTGGAAGTAAAATATAATGACGACCATGATACAGGAAAATTTGAAGATATAAACAGAAAATTTATAAGAACTTACGCAGCTATCGCAACGGAACTAAAAAATAAAAATTATAAAGAAAATGTTATTCCAATACTATTTTATTTTACAAATAAAAAAATGAAAGGAAATAATTATATACCCGAAGAGACAAATATAAGAAGGGGCAGAAGATTTTTTGAAGAATTTCTTACTATAAAATATGACGATTTGGAAAAATGTTTGTCAAATATATCGGAAAATAAGAAAAATATAAAAATATTTGACGAGCTTTATCAAAAAATTATGGATATGCGATAAAAATAAAATATTTAATATTTTAAAATCTTTAAAATAATCGCTTGATAAAAATATAAAAAATCATATAATTTTGAACTATTAATTAATTTTAATGTAAATATTTAAGGAGAATTAATTATGGCTTTGAAATTTATAGCTGCATGTGGTTCGGGATTGGGTTCTTCGTTAATGGTTTCTATGAATATTTCTAAAGTATTAAAAGAATTAAATATAGAAGCTGAAGTGGAACATTCCGACATTTCTAGCGCATTGTTTAAGAAAGCGGATTATTATGTTTTAGGAAAAGATATTGCGGAATCTTACGCCGTTAGTTCTTTGGATAAAGACAAAGTAATAGCGCTTACAAGCATATTAAGTGTGGATGAGCTTAAAACAAAAATAAAAGAAAAACTTAATTTATAATATTTGGAGATAAAAACATGTTAAAATTTTTTGTGGATTTACTAAGTTCGGCTTCGATACTCGTAGCTTTATTTACGATGGTCGGACTTATATTATTAAAGAAACCTGCCAATGAAATAATAGCGGGTTCTATGAAGTCGTTAATAGGATTTATATTATTGGGAGCGGGTGCCAATGTTATAACTTCTTCTTTAGCCCCTTTCGGAAGTATGGTTGAAGTTGCTTTTAATGTTCAGGGAGTAGTTCCAAATAATGAAGCCATAGTGTCTTTGGCTTTAAGCAAATATGGAACTCAAGTTTCTATGGTTATGATATTGTCTATGATATTTCATGTTATTATAGCTAGATTTACTCCTTTAAAATTTATATTTCTAACGGGACATCATATATTTTATATGGGAGTTATGATTACGGTTATATTTGCCGTAGCTGGAATTTCTGGAATTCAGCTCGTTATACTCTCTTCGTTGGCAAACGCTTTGGCAATGAGTTTGTCTCCTATATTGACATATTGGGCTATGCCTAAAGTTATAGGAGATTCTACGAGCAATGTCGCTCTCGGGCATTTTTCAAATGTTACTTACGGCATATCGGCTCTTATAGGCAAATTAATCGGCGGTAAATCCTCTTCGGTTGAAGATTTAAAATTGCCTAAAGGTTTAAGTTTTATGAGAGATAATATTTTGGCTATAGCTCTTACAATGTCCGTAATATATATTGTGGTAGCGATAGCGGCTGGAGGAGAATATATAGAAAAAGAATTGTCAAATGGGCAAAACTTTCTAGTGTTTTCTTTAATACAGGGCGTTACTTTTGCAGCCGGAGTTTCGGTGGTATTGCAAGGCGTTAGAATGATATTGGGAGAGATAATACCGGCATTTAAAGGAATATCGGAAAAACTTGTTCCTAATGCCATACCTTCTTTAGATTGCCCTATAGTGTTCCCTTATGCTCCAAACGCAGTGTTGATTGGTTTTATAATGAGTTTTATAGGAGGACTCGTAGGACTTGCGGTATTAGGCATTACGGGAGGAATTTTAATAATCCCCGGAGTAGTTCCGCATTTTTTCTGTGGCGCTACGGCTGGGGTATTTGGAAATGCTACGGGAGGCAAAAGAGGATGTTTTATAGGAGCTTTTATAAACGGTATTCTTCTTACTTTCTTGCCTCTGATTCTTCTTCCTATACTTGGAGATTTAGGTTTTCAAAATACTACTTTTAGCGATGCGGACTTTATTGCAGTAGGTGGCATAATAGGATTTATATGCAACTTAATAAAATAATCGCTTGATAAAAAATAAAATAATTAACAAATAATAATCGAATGGTTTTTATAATTGTTCGATTATTATTATTTATTTTTACTTATGTTTATATTCTTTATAATTCTCGCCGAATTCTAATGTTTTAAAAATATCGTTGAATTCTCTGCTTTTTCTAAATCCTAACAGAATATCATATGTTTCTTCTATTGAAACCCCTTTCTTTTTTAATTCAGCAAATACCATATTTTCTGATACTCCCGGTAAATCTAATGATATTCCCGTTTGAAAACATGCAAAACATATTATTAGTGTCTTTTTCATTATTGCTTTCTCCTTTTATTATTTATATTTGACTTCTATTTTTATTATAATTATTTTTTATTCAACTGTCAATTAACTTCGAGCAATTATTACGCATTTAATCCGTATTCTTATATATCATTTAGCGGAAGTTTGTCTATACTCTCTATTTTCCATTTTGTAGAATATTCGTTTATTAATCTTATGTAATAATAAGTCGGAGAATATGCCGTATTTCTTACTATATAATATCCTCTGTTGCGGTTTGCATTATCGCCAATGATATAATTGATTGTAACGGAGTATTCGCCGTTTTCAGAGGACATTAAATTTTTTATGGAATCTCCGTTTTCAATTAATATATTTTTTAAATTGTCAATTTTTTTTTCCGTTAGATTTTTTTCTACCCAACCGATATTTTCTTTTAATATTTCGCTTTTCATTTCTTCGTAAAAAATAAATAAATTTTCTTTTTTTATAGTATCCAAATCTTCAAAAATTTTAAAACCGTCAAAACAAGATATAAAAAATATTGATAGAATTAAAGTCAAAAATTTTTTTTTCATTTATGTATAACCTTTAATAATTTAATAATTTAACAATTTAGTAATTTTAAATATTTAAAAAATTAATCGTAATTAGATTCCATTTATTATTTAAATATATGGCGACAAACTCCATCGAATTTTTTGAGATTTCATTAAACGAAGGATATTCTATTTGCGCTATATTTATATCCTCATATTTTCTGTATGTAACGCTTACATCGTAATATCCACCTTCTTTCGGCAAATAATTACAAAGCGAATCTTCGTTATCCGAAAATATTCTCTGATATAAAGAGCCTCTATTTTTTATCGATTCTATTATCTCTATAGGATTAAGTTCGTATATGACATTCATTTGATTTATTTTTTCAATTAAATCTCCGTCTATATTTAAAATAAAATTTGAAGTAAACTCCAAAGTATCTCTGTTTGCGATTAATTCTGAAATATATTTTTCAAATTCATAAGCTTTAAATTCCAAATTTGAATCGTATTTTTTATTGCAGGAACTTACAATTAATAAAATAAATAAAATCGGAAATAATGTTATAAATATTTTCTTCATTAAAAATTTAACCTTTAAAAATTTTATTAAAATAAATATTCAATTTTTTTTGTCATTATTTTTATCGTTGCTATTTTCATCCATAATATCGTCCAAAACCGAATATATATCCGTTATAGGTTCGTCAAATATATTATAATGATTTTTTTCTTTATTTTCAGCTTTTATATTTTTTATCGAATCTTCTATATCGTCCAAACTCGGCAACTCTTCGGTATTGTCGTTTATATAAGAACGAACTTTTTCCGCTGAAGGTTTATTATTTTTTGCCGCATTTTTTTTTAGTTTTTTCTTTAATATTATTTCCAATATTTTTTCTTTTGAATAAATTTTAAATTTTGTAAAATCTTTTTTTGCAGAGAAAAATATAAACAATAATATAGAAATAAAACAAAGCCAAACAAACCATTCGCCGAATCTCGTATAAATAGTTATTTTATCGTTCAAAGCGACATTAGCTATCATATAATCAGGTCGCCAAAAAGGAATTGTGGATATAACTTTTCCCGAACTCGAAATATGTCCTGTCACTCCCGAATTTCCGTTATGAACTATATCTCTTCTGTTTTCTACGGCTCTGAATACCGACATATAAAAATGCTGAAGTAATGATTCGTCGCTGTAGGACCAAGCATCTTCGGTTATTACCGCTAAAGTCTCCGCTCCGTTATAGACAAATTTTCTGACAAAATCTCCGAATGCGCTCTCATAACATATAAGCCCCGAAAAAGTATAACCTCTCGGATGATTAAAAATCGTCATTTTTTTTCCTCTTTCCCATCTGCTCGCTCCCGCTTTGTCAAATTGCTGATACATAAAATTAATTATATTCTTAAAGGGAAAAGTATTCAAAAGGAATTCGTTATCCTGAAAAGGGTAGGATTCTCCGCCGGGAACGAGTTTCATTTTTGAATATTCGTCCAAAACATCTCCGTTATAATCTATTAGTTCCATTCCGTTATAATATTCGTAAGGATTATAAGCGTCTTTATTCGTATTTTCTTTTATTATCGGCGTTCCCAAAAGATGATAGGTTTGAGTGTCTCTTATCATATCGTATAAAATAAAAGTGTTATATATAGGCGGATATGTGGAATTTGACGCCAAACCATATTCGTATAATTCTTTATTCCTTGAAATAAAATAACTGTATGAATCCATAGTAACGGATTCAGGATAAACGATTAAAGATGGACGCGACAAAGAAGCCTCTCTTGCCAAATTTGCGACTCTTTTTACGGATATAGTTCCGTTTTGAGTGACGCCATCCGGAATTTCTTCGCTTTTGAATTTATCCGATTTTAATAAAAAGTTTTCTGCAAATCCCTGAATTCCTCCCGAGTTTCTTCTGTAAGGTTCTCCCGTATATATGCTATTCCAATAATTATTCGGGTCGAAAGATTTTTGAACTAATGCGATTTTTGTTTTATTCGCTCTTAATCTTTTAGATTCTTCCAAATTTAATTTTGCGATTCCGTAAATCAAAACGAACATTAAGGAAAAAATCAATATTACCGCAGGCAAATAATTTTTTTTATCTTTTATGACATTTTTTGTAATTTTTTTTTCTGCGTATAAAATAAAATAATGAGTTATTACGGCATTTGTAAAATATATCATAAAACTTATTCCCAAAAGCCCGATTGTGTCCGCTATTTGTATAAACGGCAGAAAATTCCATTGAGAATATCCTATTATTCCCCAAGGAAAACCTAAAAATCCTATATTTCGCATGTATTCCATAAAAGTAAAAGCTACGGGAATAATTATAAATCTGAATTGAGGCAGTCGTTTGGATAAAAAACCGCTTAATAACATTGCAGGCAAATAAAATAATAGAACCAATAAAAACAAAATTGTAAAGAGAGCTAAAAACGCTACGAAAGCTTCCGTTTCTTTAAGCATAAAAGCCGATACCCATATAAGCAAATAACCGAAAAATACAAGGACGAAAACGGCGGAAGATATTATATAATATCTGATTTTATTCGCTTTATATATAATTATATTTAAAGGCGCTAAAGCTATAAAAGACATAGGAAAAAGATTTAACGGCGGAAAAGCGAGAGCCAACAATACGGCGCTTATAACGCTTAATGCGATTATATACGAAATATACGAATTATTTTTAGACACTTATAAATTTCCTACATTAACTATGAGTTTTATTTTTTATTCTTAATTATAGATTATTTATAAAAAAATGTAAAATAATTTTATAAAATAATTATAATAAAAACTATCTTTAATTATGTTTATTTTTATTATTTATTTTCTTTATTTTTTAGAACTCTCATAAGTTCTTCTACGAATATTTTATCCCTATAAGCTATATGTTCCAAAAGCCAATCTTTAAGATATTTTATAAATCTATTTGCGACAAAAGGTTGTCCTTCCTGATAATTTTTTATCTGATTTACAATCTCGTTGCAAAAATCTTTATGCATTGCCTTATGATTTTCAGCGTCCGAGTAATTTATAATATCCATTATTTTTTCTTCGGTTTTAAAATGATAATCGGCATATTCTATGCATCTTCTCGCCGCTTTAATAAAAGCTTCGTTTTTATTGGCTCTATGGTCAACAGTGGACATATAAAGGTCGTTTATTATATTTACAAGTTCTCTATGCTGTTCGTCTATAATTTTATGTTTCGTGTCGTATAGAGGATTCCATTTTATAAAAAGGTTATTTTCACGGCTTTCGGCTTCAATTGTCAAATTATCGACATTGCTATTATTATTTGCCATAATAATACTCCTTAATAAAATTTAATGAAATTTATAAATTTAATAAACTCTCCATTTATAATATAGTAAAAAATTTGATTTAGTCAACTATAAAATATATCTGCTGATATCTCTGTTTTCTTCTATGTCTTTCATAGCTTCGTTTATATTATCGGATTTAATTTGTATAAACTCTCCTTTATGCTCGTCTGCGGTAAATGAAATATCCTCAAAAACTTTTTCCATTATCGTATAGAGTCTTCTTGCCCCTATATTTTCGATATTGGTATTTATATTATAAGCCAAATCTGCTATGCTGTCCAAAGCGTCTTCTGTAAATTCTATAGTAACTTCTTCCGTTTTTAATAATTCTTGATATTGTTTCGTTATTGCATTTTTAGGATTAACGAGTATGTCTTTAAAATCATCTTTCGACAGAGCTTTTAATTCCACTCTTATTGGAAATCTTCCCTGAAGTTCGGGAATTAAATCGGAAGGTTTATTTGTATGAAAAGCGCCCGCTGCGATAAACAGGATATGGTCGGTTTTCACAGGACCGTATTTTGTATTTACCGTAGTTCCTTCGACTATCGGAAGCAAATCTCTTTGAACTCCATGCCTTGCAACATCGGCATGGTCGCTTTTGTTTCCGCTCGCTATTTTATCTATTTCATCCAAAAATATTATTCCCATATTTTCCGTTAAACTCAAAGCGTCCGAAGTCACCTTTTCCATATCTATTAGAGATTCTGAAGCCTCGCTTATTAAATATTTTTTCGCTTCTTTTACTCTCAACCTTTTGTTTTTTTTGCTTACGGGTATAATGCTTCCAACCATAGATTGAATCATATCGTTTTCTTCAAATCCCATTCCCGGTATTATTCCGAACATTCTATTTTGATTGCCGCTGACTTTTATTTCAACATAACTTTCGTCAAAATCTCCATTTGCTATTCTTTTTTTCATCTGTTCTTTTGCATTTTTCTTTTTTTCCGCCTCGTCTTCGGATAAATGAGCGTCATCGTCCTTTTTCATCGAAGGCAGAAGAAGTTTTACCAATTTGTCTAAAGCTATATCGGTAGCTTCTTTTTCTACATCTTTCATCATAGCGGATTTTAAATCGAATATCGCCGCATTAACCAAATCCCGAACCATACTTTCAACATCTCTTCCGACATAGCCAACTTCCGTATATTTTGTGGCTTCAACTTTAATAAACGGCGCTTTTACAAGTTTTGCGAGTCTTCTTGCAATTTCCGTTTTACCAACTCCCGTAGGTCCTATTAATATTATATTTTTAGGAGCGACTTCGTCCTTCAATTCGTCCGGAAGATGTCTTCTTCTATACCTGTTTCTCAAAGCTATGGCAACCGCTCTTTTTGCTTCGGTTTGTCCTATTATATATTGGTCTAAAGCCTCGACAATTTTTCTCGGCGTAAGTTCGCTTTCTATTTTTGCGTCAAATGACATTACTCTATAACCTCCAAAGAAATATTACCGTTAGTGTATATGCATATATTGGAAGCAATTTCCAATGATTTTTTAGCTATAATATCGGCGGGCAAATCCGTATTTTCCGTTAATGCTACAGCCGCCGCTTTGGCGTATTGTCCGCCGCTTCCTATTGCAAGTATATTGTTGTCGCTTTCTATAACATCACCGTTTCCAGAAAGTAAAAGCATTCTCTCTTTACTTGCAACTATAATCAAAGCCTGAAGATTTCTAAGCATTTTATCCGTTCTCCATTCTCTTGCAAGCTCTACTGCAGCTCTCGTTAAATCGCCCGAATATTCTTCCAATCTTTTTTCAAATTTTTCAAATAAAGTAAAAGCGTCCGCTGTAGAACCCGCAAAACCGGACACGACTTTTCCGCCGTATAATCTTCTTAATTTAACGGCGTTTGGTTTCATAACCGTTTCTCCGAGAGTAACTTGTCCGTCTCCCGCTATAGCCGTAATACCGTTTCTTTTCACAGCGCAGATAGTGGTGCCTTTAAACATATATTAACCTCTATTAATATCAATTAAAAATATAAAATAAAATATCAAAACAATAATTAGTTTATTGTATTATATATTTTAATAAATTTCAATAAATTAAATTTAAGCTCGAAAATTTAAGTTTAAATTAACGATTTGTATTTTAAATCATCTGCGATTTTTACAAATATCTACAAACATAGAAAATATATTTTGCATTTTTATATCTTTTTCAGTCATACATTCGGGATGCCATTGAACGCCAAATATAAAAGCGTCTTTTTTCTTATATTCTATCGATTCTATTATTCCGTCATTTGCGGTAGATGTGATTTTAAAATCTTTGGCAAGTTTGTCTATAGCCTGATGATGAAAACTATTTACTTCTCCATATTCTCCGAAAATATCGAATATTATGGAATTCTTTTTTATTTTTATTTTATGCGTCGCTACATCTCTTGGAGCGGTTTGTGAATGAAGTATATTCGTATTTTTTTGAGATGCAATATCTTGTATTAAAGTTCCGCCGAAAAAAACATTAATAAGTTGTATTCCTCTACAAATTCCAAATATCGGTTTATTCTTTTCAAAAGCGCATTTCATAAGCAAAAAATCGAAATCGTCTCTTTCCTTTGAGATTGCTCCGATTTTAGGATTTGGTTCTTCGTTAAATCTAAAAGGATGAATATCAACTCCGCCCGTCATTATAATTCCGTCTACATTTTCAATCATTTTTTTTATTATATTTTCGTTTTCGCATATCGGCATTATAAATGGAAC
>CAZRYV010000067.1:0-10879 GCA_964604385.1 uncultured Brachyspira sp. | reverse complement strand
GAATTACAGTATATTAAATCACAGTGTTTATTAATCATATTTAATTATTCAAACCTTTTTTGAAAATTAATTACTATGTTGTAGATTATAGCATTTTTATAAATTTTGTCAACAGTTTTTAATAAAAAATTTTAAAGTAAATCGCTTTGCATTAAAAATTCTCCTATGATAATTTTTTCATTATATTTTTATAAAAAAACAACGCATTTAAATCTCTTTGACAAAACGGATTTTTATAGTAGAATAGACTACCATGAAGATTGCATTTTTCGATTTGGATAAAACAATTATAAAAAAAGATTCCATAGTTCCATTTATGATTTTCTATTTAAAGAAAAATCCTAAAAGTATAATATACTATATAAAATTGATTCCATTTTTCATATTATTTCTATTAAAAATTATAGACAATAATAAAATAAAATATAAAATAGCCTCGATATTCAAAAATATAACCGTAGAATTTGGAGAAAATATAGGAAAAGAATTTGCAGATTCTGTAATTCCTAATTTATATTATAATGACGCTTTAAAAGAAATAAAAAAATTAAAAAATCAGGGTTATAATCTAATTATGATAACGGCAAGTTTTGAATTATACGCTAAATTTATAGCAAAAAATTTAGGATTCGACAAATGTATGGGAACGGAATTATGGACATTCAGAGGAAAATTCACAGGTTATATGTATGGTAAAAATTGTTATGGCGCAGCAAAAAGATACAGATTATTTACCGAACATATTTTTCCAAATCATAAATATAAAAATATAGCGTATAGCGATTCAATAAGCGATTTACCTATGCTTAATTTTGCCGAAACTAAAATATGCGTAAATCCTAACGATAAATTTAAGAAATACGCCTTAAATAATGAAGGTTTTGTAATAGTAGAATGGAGATAATTAATGAAAAATAATATTTTGGAAAATGAAACAAATATAAAAGAAACTATTAAAAATATGGAATTAAAAAAAATTATCGATAAAATTAATAATCTTTTGGATGTAAATAATTTTGAATACGCAAAAAGATTAGCCGAAGAATTGATAAAAAAAGAACCGCAATATAAAGAAGCGTATTTGGTTTTGTCGGATATTTATTACGAGGAAGAAAATTATAAAGCCGTTGTCGACATATTAAATAGAGGGCTTGATAATATAAAAAACGATAAAGATTTACTTGAAAATAAAATAGAGGCGCTAACGAGTCTCTATAAATACGAAGAGGCAAAAAGCGTCATAGAAAGTTTAATAAAATTAGGAAATGCTAACTCTTCTATATACGGACAGTTCGGCGTTATTTTGTCTATGGAAGGAAAATATAAAGAAGCTGTGGAACAGTATAAAAAAGCCATTTCTTTAAATTATAACGATATTGCTTCTATGATTAATATGTCTATAACTTATAAGGCTATGTATCTTTATGACGAAGCTATAAATATTTTAGAGAGAGCATTAACCGTCCAAAAAGACGACAATATTTTAAGCAGAATAAAAGATATAAAAGCAATAAAAGAAAAATCAAATTTTGATGCAGGAAAATTGACGCCGATTCAAGCGAATCCCGACAGATTTAATTTGCTTGTCCCAGAAAATTTTAACGCAAAAATAGAAAACGGAATTTTAAAAATAGAAAATGAAAATAATTCTATATCGATTATGATTAGTTATGATAGCCTAAATAAAAATTTAAAAGACAAAAATTTAATGGAAGAGAATTTAAAAAACGAAGAAATAAACTATATATTCGACGATTTTAAGAAAAAATGCGGTAAATTATATTCCGTAGTCTCCCCTATTTCGATAGAAAACAGAAAAAAATATAACGACACTTTTGCATCCACGATTTTTACTTCAAAAATTAAAGATAATTATACTTTCAACGCGATGGCAATGGCGATTAAAAATAACGAGTCTATTATTTTAACTTTATCTTCGAGCGTTTATATAAGCAATCGTTTAATATCGTTTGCAAAAAATATTATCGAAAGTCTTTATTTTAAGTAAAAGAAAAAATGAAAAGAAAATATTTAATTTAAAAGTAATATGAATAAAATAGAAATAAAAGAAATAAAAAAAATCGTTAAAAGTTTAAACGAAATACCCGAGCCTTTTTCGGTAGACGGAATAATCAAAACATTTGAAAATAATTCCAAAAAGATAATAAAAAATTTTGAGATTTATTTTTATAAAGAAAACGGAGAAACGGTTTTATGGTATGTTTCAGACGGCAAACATGATTTGAAAAATGGATTTAAATATCAATTAATCGCAAGAAATTATAACTTCGGTTTTATCGTAATAGAAAGCGAAATTGAAAAAGAATATTTATCTATATTAATCAATCATTTGTCTTTAATTCTTTACAGCGAAAAATTATCTTTTTTGGCAAACAGAGACAAACTTACGGGAATATACAATAGAGGATACGCTTTTAGATATTTATTAAATAAAGAAAAATTGAATGAAATTTATTCTATAGTAATAATAGATTTGGACAAATTCAAACATTATAACGACAGCTACGGACATAATATAGGCGATTATATATTAAAAACTACCGTAAAAATTATAAAAGACTCGTTAAAAAAAATTCCTTATAAATCTATATTTGCAAGATACGGAGGCGAGGAATTTATTATAGTATTTGATATAAACAACAAAAAAGAACTTTTCGATTCTATGGAATTTATAAGAAATAAAATTAACGAAACGGATTTTTCAACGGAAGAATATTCTCTTAAAGCGACAGCGTCTTTGGGTGGCGCCGTTAAAGAAGAAAATATATCTTTAGATAATTTTATAGACAAAGCCGATAAATCTCTTTATAAGGCGAAACAAACGGGAAGAAATAAATCTATAATTCTAGAATTATAAGATTATAATTATAATCCTAAAATATAGAGTCAAATTTTAAGGTTTTATAAGGTTCTCTTAAAGGAAAATTAATTATATTACTAAACCAATTATAATAGTCAAAATTTTTCACCTCCGCCATTATCGAATGTTTTTCAAATTCATGAATATCGTATTTTGGAAATAGCATTGCAACGGTTTGCAAAATATAATATTCGAATATGTTTAATAAAATTTTATCATCCGCAGATTTTAAATTTCCATAAAACAAAGGATAAACGCTTACAATCGCCACAGATTTTGTGGGATTAATTTTTTTATTTTTTAAAATCAATCTGTCGATAATTTTATTTTTTGAATCTATATCCAAATTTTCTTCCAAATTTATGGGAATATTGACTATAATCATATTATAATCTTTAACATCTTTTCCGATTATTTTCCAATATTCTGCGGAGTGTATAATATCCGATAATTTTTTATCTTTAAATTTATTTGCGTTAAATAGATTTGTATTTTTTTTCATTAATTCTCTATTCGATTTATAAAAACCGTCTACGCTATTTCCCGAAGCCAAATTATATTTTATTTTATAGCCTAAAATTTGATAGGTTAAAAAAGGCAATCTCTTATTAAAAATATCCATAAAATCTTTAGGCGCAAATGTTAATAGATTGTCATCTTTAACATACATTATATTTACCGAATATTGCAAATTCTTATCAAGAGGCTCTATATTTCTTTCGCATGATATAAAACAAATAAAAAATATCGTTATGATAAAGATTAATTTTGGCATAAGCTATTCGGGTATCTCTCCGCTCACACCGTAGGCTTCTATTCTTTCGGTTTCTATATAATATTTTATTTCTCGTCCTCTAACCATGCTTGCTCCCTGTCTCAAATAAGGAGTTTCTCCCCATAATCTTAAATATTTTCTTTTGTCAAAATATGTAGCCCATGCGCTTCTCGAATTCATATCCTTGCTTTCTACGAATACATCTCCGTTTGCCCTTAATTTTTCGTCATCGTTAAACATTTGCATGGTTACGGAAATTATTTTTATGCTTCTGTCTTCCACATACGCATGCGGAGCGCCGCTGATTGTGGCGATTTTTGTGTCGGGGTCCAAATGCAATAATTCTCCTTCTAACGATAAACTCTCGTCATAATCTACCAATACCACATCGTTATGAAAAATAATATCTTTAAATTTTCCGTCTTTTTTATATTCTATCCATTCTCCGAAAGCTATGATTCCTCTGTCGGGTATTCTCACCGAAGGCTCTTGATACATATACATATGCTCGTTGTCTATTTCATATTCCACATATCCGCCTTTAAGAATCATATTCTCTTCATAAAAATGAGCGGTAACATTTCCATAGGCGTATAAAGTTCTCGTTTGTCCGTCTTTTCCCGCATAATCGCTTACAAGTATTCTGTCCGCCGTTATGATATTATAATTGCTTATTTGAGTATCATTCGTTTTGGTTCTTTCAACATAATTATTGGTTTGAAGAATGTATATTTTTCCTCTTCCCATAACATTTGCCTCAGAATTTTTAGAATTATATTCCAATATCTCGCCTTCGATTCTGTCATTTCCTTGATATAATCTCGGATTTCCTTTCAATACGGATATTTGACTGTCCATATTATATGTAAGTTCATCAGAATAACCATCCGTTTTTCTGTCGTTTTCCTTATCGATATGCGTTAAATGAACATTGCTTAAAGCCTTTGCAAACGGAGTTTTAAAATCTCTCTCCATAAAAGTGCTTCTTATCGTAACATTATTTGTAGACGACCTTAATACGGGTCTGTTTCTTGCATAAGCGTATCTTCTTTTTCCGTCATAACTTGCATATCCAGCGTTGATTGTAGAGCCGTTGGTTTTGCTGTAGAGCCTGACATTTCCACTAAAAGTTGCAAGTTCGGTTTCTTTATAAAATGTCATTATATGGCTCGTTATTATAGCCGAAGAGTCTTCCAATTTTGAATTTCCCGTATATTGAAAAACCTGCCCTTTATTATCGAAAGTAAATTTATCGGCGCTTCTCCTTGACTGCGATTGAGTAAATAATGAGGCGGTTATTAAAAATAATAATACAAATATATATATTCTACTATTCTGCATTTAAATCCTCGTCGATTGGAACTCCTATAGCGCTTCCTTCGTCCATTTCATTATACACGGTTATATTTTCCATAGACATATCGCCTTCCATACTGCTTCCCGTAAGCCAACTTCCGTCTTCCTGCTCAACTCTTACGGGAACGGGACTCGTAAAATATTTTTTTTCATTATCCCATTGAATATGTTGACTGTATAAAATTGTATTATTAGACGATTTTGCCACGACATTGGTAAATATTTCCACGAATAAACTTGCCTGATTTATAGTGACAAACTCTCCTTCCACCCTTGCGGCAACTGTTCCATTAGATTCGTAAGTATAAGTTCTCGTATCGAGCAGTTCTATCATTTTTCTGCTCTCGTAAAATTTTGCATTTGTGGCAAATAATTCAAGCTGTTTAAAATTCGTATTATAACTTTCTCTTCTAAAACCAAAGAATTCCATTTCGGGTGGCGGCGTAAAATCGTCTCCTATATTATCCTTATCAATATCGTCAAAATTTGTGCAAGAAAAAATAACCGACAAAATAATTATAACGGCAATTACAAAATTAATAAAATTAATATTTGCAAAACTCTTCAATAACTTCATTATAAACTCCCTTTGCCTTTAGAATCATATCAACAGCCACTCTAAAAGCTCCCTCGCCTCCTTTGGAATCTATTATTATATCGGCTGATTTTTTGGCGTCTTTTATGGCATTTTTTGGAACGAAAGAAACTCCCGCATATTTAATCGGCGCCAAATCTATAATATCGTCTCCTATATAAGCCACTTCCTCTATATTTAAACTATATTTTTTTATTAAAGTTAAAAGAGATGGCATTTTATATTCTTCTCCAAGTATTAAATCCTCGAAATTATGAGCTTTAAATTTATCGAATCTTTCTTTTATACAATTTGCCCTACTTCCCGTTATTACAGCAATTTTTATTCCCGATTTCAAAGCCATAACGATTCCCATACCGTCTAAAGTGTTAAAAAATTTGCTCTCGACTCCGTTATCGTCAAAAATAAGTTTTCCGTCCGTCATTACTCCGTCAATATCCGAAACTATCAACTTTATTTTTTTAAGTTTATTGATATTAAATATATATGAAACAAAATCTTTAATAGTCATATTTTAATCGTTTTATTTATTGTTATTATTTAGTTTATATATTTTAATTTTTAATTTAAATTTCAGACAATAATTGGGGCTTACAGGACTCGAACCTGCCCACCCGGTTTAGGAAACCAGTGCTCTATCCAGATGAGCTAAAGCCCCGTATAAAATTCGGAAAGTGTGGGACTCGAACCCACATGGGTGTTAGCCCGGCGGTTTTCAAGACCGCTGCTCTACCAATTGAACGAACTTTCCACAAAAAATTATAACATATTTGAAAATAATTGCAAGCGTTTTTTAATGCTTTTTTATTCTTTATTATTTCAATATTATTTCAATTTAATATATTTTTAAATTAAAACACAAATTATAAAAATAAATCCGTCTAGAATTTTAATTTAAAATTTTTAATTTAAAATTCTTAATTTTAAATTTTTTAGTTTTAAATTTTTAACAAAATAAAATTTAATTATTTTTCTATCATAATGTTTAATATTTCAACATCGGTGGATTTCATGCCTTCTTTAGCCATTCTTCCTATGCTGTCAATAGTTTTTTCAATATCTTCTTTTACCAATCCGTCTCCCGCTTTAAATACCCTATTGTCTCTAGCCAAATTGAAAGCGAGCATTCCGCAATCTATAGCTTCGGCAATTTTAGAAGCGCATGAAGATTTTGCTCCGTCACAAACCATTCCTCCTATCGTGCATAAAGAATTGGTTATAGTATCGGATATTTGTTTATAATCTGCGTTATGCAAATAAGCTATTCCCGAAACCGCTCCCGTAGCAGCGCAAACGACTCCGCAAAAAGCGGATAATTTTCCTATATGTTTCTTTTGTAAAATGGCGATTAAATTTGATAAAACCAAAGCCCTATACAATTTTTCTTTATTCGCATTCATTTCTTTAGCGTATTCTATAACGGGTATAGATACGGTTATTCCCTGATTTCCGCTTCCCGAATTCGTCACTACGGGCATAGCGCATCCTCCCATCCTCGCATCAGAACCGGCGCAAGCCATCGCTTTTGCTCTATTTTTTATATCGTCTCCGTAATATTTTAGAATTGTTTTTCCTATGGACGCTCCGTATTCGTTTTTTATGCCTTCTTCGGATATTGCAGTATTCATATCTATTTGCCTGCCTATTATTTCTTCTATATCTTCAATTTTTACTTCGTTTGCAAAATCAAATATATCTTTTATTTTCAAAAATTCTCCGCATTCAAAATCTTTGTTTTTAAAAGAATCATCCGATTGAAATATTATGTTTCCGTTTTTCGTTATTTTAGTTATATTTGTATGAGAATTTTTTATCTCCACAGAAGCATTTTCATTTTTATATTTGGCTTCTATCACTATATGTAAATTCTCCGAACCTTCTATAAGTTCACATTTGCAAAAATCATTTTTTATAAATTCTTTTGTTTTTTCTATATCTTCTTTTTTAACCGTAGACAATACTTCGAGTTTTTTATTATAATCTCCGCCAATCAGTCCGAGAGTAGCCGCCACATCTATTCCTTTCAAACCGCCCGAATTTGGAACGGTTACGCCTTTAACATTTTTAATAATATTGCCACTGCATTTAACGACTATAGAATCGGGAATATTTCCTATCACTTCTCTTATTTTCGCTCCCGCAAACGCTATCGCTATCGGTTCTGTGCAACCGAGCGCGGGAACTAATTCTTCTTTTAATATATTAATATAATTTAAATATAATTCTCTATTCATTATTTTTCCTTCAAACAAAAAATATACAAAAATAAATATATAATTTTAATAGTAAAATCATATTATATTATTTATTATATAAAATCAATATATTTTTATAAAAAAGTAATTGACAAAAAACTATTTTAACAGTAAAATTATTTAAAAATAAATTAATAAAAAATTTTATAATATAAAAATTTAAAATTTTAATAATTGACAATATTTCTTTATATAGTATAATAACTCCCTATAATAATTTTACATTTAGGAGTTCCTATGAAATACATTTATTCCTTACTCGTAATACTTTCGCTTTTTTCATGCAAAAATGAAAATAATTCTTCAAATACGCAAACTGCAAATAAAATAAAAATAGGCGTTTTACAGTTGATAGAACATGACGCTTTGGACGCTTCTTATAGAGGTTTTGTGGACGGACTTAAAGAAGCAGGTTATGAAGACGGAAAAAATATAATAATAGATTATCAGAACGCTCAAGGAGAACAGGCGAACTGCATTACAATAAGTCAAAAATTTATTAACGATAAAAGCGACTTAATATTGGCGATTGCAACTCCTGCGGCTCAAGCGGTTGCGAATATGACAAAAGACATTCCAATACTTATAACGGCGGTTACAGACCCTGCGGATTCAAAATTGGTGGCAGACAATAACGCTCCCGGCGGAAATGTTACGGGAACTTCCGATTTGACTCCCGTTGAAGCTCAAATAGAATTATTAAAAGAAATCACTCCAAATGTAAAAACTGTGGGACTTTTATACTGCTCGAGCGAACAGAATTCGGTATTTCAGATAAATATAGCCAAAAGAAAATTGGATTCTATGGGAATAAATTATATCGATGTTACGGTTTCAAATCCTAACGAAATTCAACAAGTTTTACAAAGCGTAATCGGAAAGGCGGACGCTATTTACACTCCAACCGACAATATGATTGCGGCGGGAATGGCTACGGTAGCTTTGGTTGCAAAACCCGCTAAACTTCCCGTAGTATGCGGCGAAGGAGGAATGACTATGCTCGGCGGAACTGCGACTTACGGAATAAGTTATTATGAACTCGGAAAATTAACCGCAACTCAAGCTGTTTCAATACTCAAAGGAGAGAAAAAACCGTCAGAAATGCCGATAGAAACTTTGAAAAAATTTGATTTGGTAGTTAATACGAATATGGTTGAAGCGATAGGTTTAACAATACCGCAATCGTTATATAATCGATAATCGATAATTGATTTTATAAAATTTTTTAAAATATAAATTAAAAATATGATAAATATTAAAATAAATATTAGAATAAACATTAAAAATAAGGATTATTAAATATAGATGGAAGGAATTTTTCTCGCTATTCAAGGAGCGGCTTCGCAAGGAATAATTTGGGGAATAATGACGCTCGGAGTTTATATAACTTTTAAGGTTTTGGATTTTCCCGATTTAAGCATTGACGGAAGTTTTGCATTGGGCGGAGCGGTAAGCGCCATTCTAATATCAAACGGTATGAATCCTTTTATAACTTTGATTTTTTCATTTTTGGCGGGTTCTTTGGCTGGACTCGTTACAGGAATACTCAATACAAAATTGCAAATACCCGGAATACTCGCAGGAATTCTCACTATGATAGCCTTATATTCGATTAATATCAGAGTTATGGGCGGAAGACCAAATATACCGCTTTTGGGAATGGCGACTTCTCTTACAATTATTCAAAATATTTTTTCATTAAGTAAAGTTTTATCCGACTTACTTGTAGGTTTTATATTTTCGTTCTTTATAGTGCTTATTATGTATTGGTTTTTCGGGACGGAAATGGGCTGCGCAATAAGGGCTACGGGAAATAATGAAAAAATGATTCGCGCTTTGGGAGTGGATACAAATATAATGAAAATAATCGGACTTATGATTTCAAACGCTTTGGTTTCTCTTTCGGGAGCTTTAGTCACTCAAAGTCAAGGATATGCCGATGTGGGAATGGGAACGGGAACTATAGTCGTTGGACTCGCTTCCGTTATAATAGGAGAGGTTATTTTTGGAGATAGATTTTCATTTTTGTATAAACTCTCTTCTGTGGTTATGGGTTCTATAATTTACAGAATAATAATAGCGATAGTTCTTCAGCTTGGATTAAAGGCTACCGATTTGAAACTGCTCACTGCAATAATTGTGGCTATAGCGCTTTCGGTTCCCGTTCTTAATAAAAAGGCTACGAAAATACTTACTCCGAAAAGAAAGGGATAATTATGCTCGAATTAATTGAAATTTACAAAACTTTTAACAGAGGGACGATAACCGAAAAAAAGGCAATCAACGGAATTAATTTAAAATTAAACGAAGGAGATTTTGTCACCGTTATAGGCGGAAACGGAGCGGGAAAATCGACTCTTTTAAATTTAATAGCGGGAGTATACGAATCCGATTATGGAAAAATACTCGTTGACGGAATCGACATTACCGAAAAAAAAGAATATGCTCGGGCGGGACTTTTTGGAAGAGTATTTCAAGACCCAATGACGGGAACGGCATCGAATATGGGAATAGAAGAAAATCTCGCTCTTGCAAAAAGAAAGGGAAACGCTAGAACTTTAAGATGGGGAATAACGAGAGCGGAGAGAGAAGAATATATTGAAAAACTTAAACGACTCGATTTGGGTTTGGAAAAAAGATTAAATTTAAAAGCGGGACTTCTTTCGGGAGGACAGAGACAGGCTCTTACTCTATTAATGGCGACTTTGAAAAAACCGCGTCTTCTTTTGCTTGACGAACATACGGCAGCGCTCGACCCAAAAACGGCGAAAAAAGTCCTTGAGATAACCGAAGAGATAATAACCGAAAACAAATTAACCGCATTTATGATTACGCATAATATTAAAGAAGCGATTCATTACGGAAATAGACTTATAATGATGAACGATGGAAATATTATTTACGATGTTTCAGGAGAAGAAAAAAAATCTTTGGAAATTTCCGATTTGCTTAAAAAATTTGAAAATAAAGAATCCGTTTTAAGCGATAAATTATTATTGTCTTAAAGTGAATTTTTA
>CAZRYV010000066.1:0-10925 GCA_964604385.1 uncultured Brachyspira sp. | reverse complement strand
CCTCTCAATATGTCTTCGGATAAAATTCTTTGGGCGTAATTATATTTATAAGCCAAACTTTCCTTGTTTACTTCTATTTTGACGATTTTATTATTTTCGTTCGTATAAAAATTATTGTAAAATCTTATAATCCCTTCCGTTTTGTCTTTATATAAAAGCGAAATTATCGAGTCGGCATAATCTATTCCCGTATTCGCCGCTATAAATAAAGGGATATTTTCTGGCGGAAATCCGTCTTCCAATCTGAAAGCTCCGTTTTTTCCGTTCCATATTAAAATTGGGCTTATCGCATAGGATTCAAAAAATTCTTTTTTTATGTTTTCGTTTATCGAAGAATTATAAATCATTCCCGACAGATAAGGATATAAATGGTCATGCTTGAAAATTATAATCGCATCGGGATATTTTTGAAGTATTATATTTTTAGTTTCTATTATATCAATCGCCGCCTGAACGGAATTCTCCATAGTTTCGAGCAAAACTTTTCTGTCTCTTTTGTTTATTTTGTCTGCAAATCTTTTATTGTTTTCAAAAATATTCAAATCGTTTTTTATATGACTTCCCGCATGCCCTAAAAAAGTAAAACCTGAAATAAATACGGGTTTATTAAAATCGTTATTTTTTATATAATTTTTAATATTCGTAAGTCCAAGATTGAATATAGTCTCTTCGAATCCAATATTAGGAAAAAGTTTATCCAAATTAAATGTCACGCCGCATTCTTCGAGGGCTATCGTTTTATATCCCGCTTCTTTCATTAAAAAAGGCAAAGTCGTATATATCGGGCTTTTTTGTTTTTTCGGATAAATTGGCGAAGTTCCTATTAAACCAGAAAGTCTTGCAAACAAACTTCCGTTGCCGTCATTCGGTCCGACTTTTGCAGATTTTGAAGCCCATTCTCTATATTCTTTTGGGAAAGGGTCTTTATCGAACAAAGTTAGAAAATGACTATAATCGTAAAAAGATTCCATAAATATTATAAATACATCTCTTTTACTATTTATATTTTTTATATTCTTATTTTCATTCGTATAATCTGTATTATCGTATGGCATAATTAAGTTTAAAATATCTCTTTTATTTTGAACTTCTTTCAATAATTCTACGGCTTCTTTTACATTATCAATATCCGCCGTTATTTTATTATTTTCCCTGTCGAATGAAATTCTATAACTTATCGAATTTATTATTCCGTATTTGTTTACTCTTTCGATATAATTTGGATATATGGAATTAATTTTAACTTGTCTGAAAAATGATAAATAAGATGTAATTATTATTATAAAAAATAAAATTGCCGACTTCTTTTTATTAACCAAAAATATTTTAAATAATCTGTATAAAAAATATATTGCGAAAGCCAAAAGCGAAGAAAAATATAATATAGTGGAGGCTATTGTGATTATTTGCATATAAAGCGGAAGAACTTCGATTAAAGACGGATATAAATCTTGCATGTCCGTGAAAAATATCGGTTTTGTTAGTATAGTTATTCCAAGCGGTTCAATCGTAAAAAATGAAAAAACTGCGACTATAATAAATAAATAAGAGATTATTAATTTTTTATCTGAAAGATTATAGGAAATCAAAGAAAATAAATAAACATATAATATATCGATTAAACTTATTTTAAATCTGTCAATCGACAATGACGGTAATAAAAATTGAGTTATCGAATAATATAATATTAAGATAATTATAAAGGAATTAATATAAAAATTATATAATATTTTTTTATAGTTCAATTTAATCTCCGCAAAATTATCGTATAATTTTTAATAAAAATAAATTATATAAAATTAAATATTGTTTTTTAAATGATAATATATTTTATTTTGTAAATCAAGCGATTTTATTTTATATATTTTTGTATATATTGTAAAATTTCCACTTTTAATAAAAATAATATATAATAGCTTTTTAAAAATATAAGGTTTTTTTATGTCATTATTATTAAACGAAGAACAAGCGGAAGCTATAACGCATATAGACGGTCCTTTGCTTGCATTGGCGGGAGCGGGAAGCGGAAAAACTAGAGTAATAACCGAAAGAATAGCGTTTTTAATAAAAAAAGGAATCTCTCCGAGCAACATTCTAGCCGTTACTTTTACGAATAAAGCGGCAGCGGAAATGCGAGAGAGAATAGTTTTACTGTTAAAAGAAAAACCGAAACAGTTGGTTATAAGCACATTTCATTCTTTTTGCGTTAGAGTTTTAAAAGTAGAAATCGATAAATTGGGATATAAAAATAATTTCAGCATTTATTCTTCTTCGGATTGCAGAACTTTAATAAGAAATATTTTAAGAGAAATAAAAATAAATACATTGAATTATGACGAAAATCTATTCGCTTGGTATATAGACAGATATAAAAACAATTTGATTAAGCCTCATGAAGTTGCGCCTCATGACGATTTGGAAAAAATAGCGAAGAGAGTTTACGAAGTTTATCAACATTACCTTAAAGGCTATAACGCTTTGGATTTTAACGATTTGATTAATTTAACTATAGATTTATTTATAGGATTTCCCGAAGTCTTAAACAAATATCAAGAAAGATTTAAATATATAATGATAGACGAATATCAAGATACTAATTTTGCGCAATATAAACTAACGAGTTTGCTCGCTTCAAAATATAGAAATATAGCGGTTGTCGGAGACGATGACCAAAGCATATACGCTTTTAGAGGAGCAGAAATTTCAAATATACTGTCTTTTGAAAACGAATATCCTAATGCTAAAATAATAACATTGACTAAAAATTATAGAAGCACGAAAGCGATTTTAGAAGCGGCTCATGCGGTTATAAGCAATAATGTTAATCGTAAAGACAAGAAAGTAGTAGCAGAAGGAGAAGAAGGAATTCCTCCCGATATAATATCATGCGAAGACGAAAGAGAAGAGGCAAAATTTGTAGCCGACTCTATAGCAAATTATTCTATAACTAAAAAATTGAATTATGAGAATTTTGCCGTTCTTTTTAGAATGAACGCTCAATCGAGACTTTTTGAAGAGGCTTTTAGATTAATGGGATTGCCTTATGTCGTAGTCGGCGCTTTTCAATTTTACGAAAGAAAGGAGATAAAAGATATATTGGCTTATCTCAATTTATTCGTAAATCCCGAAGACGAGGTTTCGCTTTTAAGAGTCATAAACACGCCGAAAAGGGGAATAGGTTCGGTTGCGATAAATAATTTAAATGAAATAAGCATAAAAAATGGAGTCTCTCTCTATCAAACTTTACTCGATTATAATAATATTGACGATATTCCGCCGAAAGCAAAAGCGGGAATAAAAGATTTTTTGGATATTATAGAAAAATACCATGATATTTTTACAGTCGATAAAAACGCTTTGGAAAAACCAAAACTCTACGACAATATAAATAAATTTTTGGATGAGATTGCATACCATAACGAAATACTTAATTCGAGCGACACGAAAGAACAGGGAAGTAAAAAAATGGAAAATGTGGAATCTCTTATGAACGGAATATTGGAATACGAGAAAGGAAACAAAAATGCCTCGTTAAAAAATTATTTGGATAGAATACTTTTAATGAGTATGGAAGAAAATAACGATGAAGAAAATAAAAAAGGAATCATGCTTATGAGCATTCATTCCGCCAAAGGTTTGGAATTTCCTTATGTATATATATCGGGAATGGAAGAGGGAATATTGCCGCATCATAAAAGTTCCTCCGAAAAAGAAATCGAAGAGGAGAGACGATTATGTTATGTCGCTATGACGAGAGCCAAAAAACATTTAACTTTAACCTATTGTTTAAGCAGAACCAAAATGGGTAAAAAAGTAGAATGCTCTCCGTCTATATTTTTAGAGGAGATGCAAAAAGGACTTCCCGAAGACATGGCTATGGACGAAGAAGAGTTTATGGCAAACTTAAAGGCGAGTTTAAAACCCGAAAAGTAATTTATTGTTTTATTATTCCTGATAATCTTTGGTGCTGTCGTCAACTTGTATTTTATTTTTATCATAAAGCAAGACGGATATTTTATCGAATATTAAGAACATCGGAGAAGATAATATAACGGTTAATGGAAGCCCGATAAATAATTCCGACCTTATTAAAACTGCGACATTCGACAAATCGGAATATATAGAAGTTACCAAAAATAAACCTATAATTTTTATCAGATATCCCACTAAAACTATAAATATTCCAGCCGTAATCTGTCTTATGAATATTCTGCTGTTGAAAAATCCCAGAAAAAATCCTATATTCAAAAATATTATCGCATAAGAGCCAAAAGTAGAATTTGAAACCACATCCTGAATTAATCCTATAAGAAAACCGTAGATTACTCCGTTAAAAGAACCGTATTTAAAAGAAATAAAAGCTAAAAATATTAAAAGTAAATCAGGTTTGGCTCCCAAAGATATTCTTATCAAATCGTAGGCGGGAGAGGCTTGAACAAGCAATAAAAGCAAAGAAGTAAGCATTACGGTTATCGCCCTTTTCATCTTTCGCCTCCAAGATTTCCTTCCGATTCTTCGTTTGCAAGATTTATTATTTCTCTATCGGGAATTTTTTTTACAATATACACATTTTCTAAAGTTGAAAAGTTTACCGCAGGCTCGACATATAAATCGTGAAATAATCCATAATTTTTCTTTTCCACTTTGAATATCGTTCCGACTAAAATGCCTCTCGGGAACACTCCTCCCATCCCGCTTGTGATTACTCTGTCGCCTTCTTCAACATCCAATTGCAAATCTATATATTCCAAATGAGCTTGAGAAGATTTCGGACTCTGCCCCGTCATTATTCCGGTAGCTCTTAAACCTTCGAGCATAACCGATATTTGCGAGCGTTGGTCTATTAACGATAAAACTCTGCTGTTATATCTTCTCACTTCTACTATTCTTCCAACCAAAGCCTTATAACCGTTTTTATAGGATATTACGGGCATTCCGACTACGATACCGTTTGCGCTTCCTTTATTTATAACTATGGTATTATAAAAGTTTTGAGGGTCTTTTGAAACTATTTCTCCATATTCTAAAGGATAATCGTCCGTTGGAATTTCGTTTAATAAAGCTCTCAATCTTTCATTTTCTCTGCTTAATTGTTCGTATTCCAAAGCCGTGCCGCTTAATTCCGCTATTTTGTCTCTCAAAGCCTGAATCTGATTCTGTAAAGTAAATATATCGTTAATACTCGTATATATATAAACAAATGCTTTCGATATACTTTTTGTGGCGCTTTGAATTGGGTAAATTCCAAGCGAATAAATGGAGCGTATATTAAATGTAAAATTACTCCTATTAAAAACCATTAGCATTCCCGCTATAAGATTGAGGACTATATATAAAATAAGAAGTTTATGTTTTATAATAGCGTTCATTTTAAGAATATCGTCTATAACTTTTTAAATTTTTTGTCTCTTCGATAAATTTTCCGCAGCCAATAGCTACGCAAGTTAAAGGATTATCCGCCAATATTACGGGAACTCCCGTTGTTTCGGACACTAAATCCGTAAAACCATGCAGTAAAGAAGTTCCTCCGCTCATAACTATTCCTCTTTCCACTATATCGGCTGAAATTTCGGGAGGAGTTTCGTTAAGAACCGATTTTATAGCGTCCAATATTTCGATTAATATATCGTTTATCGCTTCCTTTACTTCGGTGCTGTTTACGGAGATAGTTTTTGGAAGTCCGTCAATAGAATCCCTTCCTCTTATATCCATAGTTTTCGATATGTCGCCTTTAAATGCGTTTCCGATATTTATTTTAATTTCTTCTGCCGTTCTCTCTCCGATATGAATATCATGACTTCTTAACATATGTTTTATTATAGCTTCGTCTATTTTATTTCCTCCGACTCTTACGGATTTGCTTTTAACCATACTTCCCAAAGATAGGACGGCGATTTCCGTAGTTCCGCCTCCGATTTCTATTATCATATTCCCGTTGGGTTCGTTAATCGGCATTCCTGCTCCTATAGCGGCCGCTCTTGCCTGTTCCAAAAGAAATATTGTTCTCGCTCCCGCCTGTTCGCAGCTTTCTCTAACCGCCCGCCTTTCGACTTCGGTAATACCCGTAGGAATTCCGATTGCAATTCTTGGTTTAACCAAAGTTCTTTTATTATGCACTTTATTTATAAAATATCTAATCATTTTTTCGACTATTTCAAAATCGGCAATAACTCCGTCTCTCATAGGTTTTATAGCCGCAATTGGTCCCGGAACTTTTCCAAGCATTCTCTTTGCTTCGTTTCCTACCGCTATAACATTTCCCGTGCTTTTTTCTATAGCGACTACGGAAGGTTCGGCTAATACGATGCCCTCGCCTTTAATATAAACCAAAGTATTTGCAGTCCCCAAATCGATTCCCATGTCGCTTGAAAACATGTTGTATAACAAATTAAACATTTCTATAATCTCCCTTATTTTACAATCTTCTTAAAGCATCTATAGCGGGTTTATACGAATTATCTATTCTTAAAGCGTTTCTAAACATATTAATCGCTTCCGCTCGTCTTTTACTTTGTCTATATAATATCCCTATACTATAATATAAATTAGGATTTTTGTCATCTATATTTAGAGCTTTTTTATAAAAAAATTCGCTTTCTTTATATAATCCCTGCCTGAAATATAAATCTCCCAATTTATAATATGTATCGTATTCCACTTTATTGTTTCCGTTAAATTTATCCGTAATATACGATAAAGTATGTATTGCTTTCGTATAATCTTTATTTCCTTCATAAGCGTTTGCAAGTTCATAATATAATTCTATATCGAGCGATTCCTTATTTTCCAATACGCTTTCCAAATAAGCCACAGCTTCTTTATATAATCCTATTTCATAACATATTTTTGCCAATTCTATGACGGTAGAACTTCTATTGTCTCCGTTTTCCAAAGCCTTTACATAAGCGTTATAAGAATCTTTATAATATGATTTTCCCAATTTTTGATAACCATAAGCCAACCTTTGATAAATCAAATGTTTATCGTTTAGGAATTTGCTAGTTATAAGAATTTGCATAGCGTATTTTATAATATTTTCGCATGAAGAAATTGCAATTTTTTCATTTTTGGAATTTATAAGAATGTCGTAATATAAATCTATTCCCGCAATCAATACTTTTTTATCGAAAGGTTTTTTATTATGCATATCCATAAATATAAAAGAAGCGTTATCGTAATCTTTAACCGATATATAATCGTATATTGATTTCATTCTTTTTTTTTGTATATAATTTGATATGGACAAATATCCGAATGAAGACGCCGCTATAATTCCAATTAAAACTCCTATTATGATTTTGGCGCTTATTTTTCCTTCAACATTATACAAATAAGGCATTTTTCCTCTCTAATTTTTTAATCTTTTCTTAAAATCTTCTATTAAATTTTTTATTAAACTTTTTTAAACTTAAAAAAATTCTATAATATAAATTCTATTATTAAATAATCTCAAAAAATCTCAAAAAAATCTAAAACAAAAACATTAATTAGTCGTTTTTAAATTAATATCCTCGCTGTTTGCATTATATAAAGCGAGTATGGTTTCTCTCGGATTCGTTTTAGGGTCGGGAGCGATTATGCATGAACCTTCCAATACCACGCCGTTTTGTATTATTAATTCGGGCGTTCTTATCTCTCCCAATACTCTGCTTGTCGGCATAAGCATAACTCTGCTTGTGGCTTCTATATCTCCTATTACTATTCCCTCTATAACAGTATAAACGGATTTTATATTGGATTTAATCTTTCCCGTCTGTCCTATTATCAGAGTATCCACTTCCAATTTTTCGCCTTCATAACAACCGTCTACTCTTAAAGTTCCTTTTAAAGTAAATTCGCCTTTAAAATAAGAACCTTCGCCTATAATTGAATTTGATTCCGAAGAGTCGTTTTTCTTAAACATTTAAAACTCCTATTGTTTCGTATATATTATTGAATTATCTATATTTTCAAATTTAAATTTAGTGTCAAGCCCGAATAAAGATTCGCAGCGTCCGATAAATAAAAATCCGTTTTCATTTAATATATCATAAAATCGATTAACAGTCAATTTAACGGATTCGTTGTCGAAATATATTAAAACATTTCTGCAAAAAATAATGTCTATATTGTATTGATTAAATTTATGCATTAAATTATGACAGTCGAAAGTTATTAATTTTCTTATATTGTTTTTTACGGAATATTTGCCCGTAGGAAGTTTTTCAAAATACTTTTTCAAATATCTTTTTGGGATACTTTCCGTTCTTTCAATATCGTATACTCCCTCTTTTGCCGTCATCACGGAGTTTAAAGACAAATCTGTAGCTAATATTTTAATACATTCTTCTTTAATATCTTTACTTTCCAAGCAAGTTATCGCTAAAGAATATGCCTCTTCTCCTGTCGAGCATCCCGCGCACCAAATTTTTATCCGCTCTCCTTTTTTCTTAAATTTAAGAATTTTTGGAAGAACATATTCTTTTAAGATTTTAAAATCGGTTTCGTTTCTAAAAAATTTAGTCAAATTTGTGGTTATATTTTCTAAAAATTCTTCGCAACATTCTTTATCGGAAGAAACCAATTTATAATAATCGTAAACTTCGTCTATTCCTTTTTCTTTCATCGAATAAAAAATATTTGACTGCAAAATAATTTCGTTTATCAAATTAAAACGGATTCCGCTTTCTTTATATACAAAGTCTTCAAACAAATCGAACTCTTCTCTATTTAATTTTAACGCGTTCAAAATAAATTAGTTCCTAAAGTTAAAAGTTAATATCTAATAAAAGTAAGAATAACGGAATTATTCATGTATTTAAATTTATTGTTTCTTTTTATCCAAAACCATTTTTATTCTTTCGAGGACTTTTTTTCTGTCTAAAGGTTTCGTTATATAATTTTTTGCGCCCGCCAAAAGAGCCTTTTTAACCATATCCTCTTTACCTAAAGCGCTTACCATAACAACTTTTGCGTCTTTATCAAATTCCATTATTTTTGTTAATGCCGTGATTCCGTCCATTTTAGGCATGGTAATATCCAAAGTCACCAAATCGGGTTTATGCTCTTTATACATAAGAACGCCCTCTTCTCCGTTTTCCGCAGTTCCCACTACTTTATATTGTTCGGAGACGAATATTTGTTGTAATTGTTTTACCACAAAAGCCGAGTCATCCACAAGCAAAACTCTGTATTGCTTTCCCAATTCGTTTATTCCATCGCCACTTTTAGTATTAATTTCAGCCATATTAATTACTCCTTTAATTTTCTCATAAATATCTAAATAGTAAATAATTAAAATTCCATTAACTATTAATAATTATTAAATTTTTTATTGATTTATATTCTATAATATATCGTTTTTATTTCAAGTATTAAAAATATTAAAAAAGTATAAAATTTGTTTATTTGACTTTTAATTTTTCTTTTAATGCTATATCATATAAAATATGGTTTTTTATGTATTAACTATAATATTTTTCTTTTATGTAATTTTTATCGCAATAAAAATGCTTCTTGAAAACAAACCCACATATTCGTTTATAGCTTGGATTACGGTTTTGGTTTTTCTTCCGTATGTCGGAGTTATATTTTATATTTTTTTTGGAATGAATTGGAAAAAGTCAAAAAAGAAAATTTCTGCTAAACTTCCCGAGGATATGTTAAAAAGGCATTTTTCTTCTTTATTAGACGAGCAGATAAATATAATGAATAATATGGGAGGACTTTACGGCAAAAATGTAAATTTGGTAAAACTTGCCATAAAAAGCGGATACTCTCCGATAACCGTTCAAAACGAAGCTGCGATATTTGATAATGGCGAAGAACTTTTTGATAACATGATAAACGATTTAAAATTGGCGGAAAAAACTATACATATGGAATATTTTATTTGGCGAAGCGATAAACTCGGGAAAAAAATAAAGGATATTCTCATAAAGAAAGCCAAAGAAGGAGTAAAAATAAGATTAATATTTGACGGAGTCGGTTCTATGTTACGAATAAGCCGAAAATACAGAAGAGAACTTAAAAGAAATAAAATAGAATTCCTATATTATCATGACCCTTTTTCGATATTTTGGACGAGATTCGTTAATTATAGAAATCACAGAAAAATAGTCGTTATAGACGGAATCGTGTCTTATATGGGCGGAATGAATTTGGGACAGGAATATATTGACGGAGGAAAAAGATTTTCTTCTTGGCGAGATGTTCATTTAAGGATGGTTGGAGATTCTTGCAATTTGATACAGAATATTTTTATTTGCGATTGGCATAACGCGGGCGGAAGAGATTTGGATTATATACTTGACGATAACGCTAGCGGTAATTTCGGAAACGATTCTTTAACGAAAATGAAAATTTTATTTCCTCAATCGATTACCGAAAAATATCTGCCCATTCAAATTCTCTCTTCGGGACCCGATTCAAAATGGGATACGATTCAAAAAGTTTATTCTAAAATGATAGAAGAGGCTAAAGAAAGCGTTTATATAGAAAGTCCTTATTTTGTTCCCGATGACGGATTTCTGCAGATTTTAGAAAATGCGGCTTTATCGGGAGTAAATGTAAATTTAATGATAACGGGGCATCCCGATAAATTGCTCGCTTGGTGGGTGGCTCAAGCTTATTTTGAAACTTTGATTAAAGCGGGAGTAAATATTTATTTGTATCAGAAAGGATTCCTGCATAGTAAATTCTGCGTTATAGACGGAAGCATAGTTTCATGCGGAACTTGTAATATGGATGTAAGAAGTTTTTATTTGCACTACGAAATGAACGCCGTTATTTACGATGCGGAAATTTCCAAAAAATTTGAAAATATATTTAAAACGGATGTTTCAAACTCTCATAAAATAACCGCCGAAGAATATGCCAAACAACCCGTTTTAGTAAGATTAAGAAATTCCGCCTGCCGAATAATAGCCCCTGTTTTATAATAATTA
>CAZRYV010000065.1:0-10927 GCA_964604385.1 uncultured Brachyspira sp. | reverse complement strand
CTTGGCAACAGTCTCAAAAGGATAAATCGCAGCCTTTGGTTATGAATTTTTTAAATAATTCTCAAATAGAGGAAATATTGAAATAAAAATAACAAATAACGGGGAGATAGTTATGAATAAATTTGTATTTGTAACAATATTGTTAATTTTTATATTTTCTTGCGATAAAAATACAGAAACTAATTCCAATAAAATAAGAGTGGCATATCATCCTAATGTCGGAGGAGCATCCGCAATTATCACAGGAATTAAACAGAATTATTTTAAAGAAGAAGGTTTGGAAATAGAATTAGTAAAATTTACTAGCGGACCTACGGAAATAGCGGCTATGGTTTCGGGAGATATACAGATAGGATATATAGGTTTTGGAGCACATACTTTGGCGGCAGAAGGAAAAGTTCAAGTAATAGCTACGGATGGAATAGCGGTAGTCGAAGGAATAAGAACTCTAAAATCGTCCAAAATAGATAGCGTAGAAAAGTTAATAGGCAGAACTTTAATAACTCAACTTGGCACTTCGGGAGAGACAATTATAGACCAAGTTTTAGCTGGAACGGGAATAGAAAAATCTCAGATAAATATACTTAATTCGGAAGTTTCAAGCGCTGTAGCTTCATTTTTGGCAAATAAAGTCGAAGCTATATCGGTATGGCCTCCTTATACTGTTCAGATAGACGAAAGAATCGGATTAGAAAATTTAAATATAATAAAACCTCAAGTATAGGAGTAGATTCCACGGCAAGTTGGGTTGTAACTCCAAATTATTTAAATGATAATGAAGAAACCGTAATATCTTTTGTTAGAGCGCTTTATAAGTCTATGGATTATAGAATGCAACATTTGGATGAAGCCATTACCAATGTTTCAGAATTAATAGGTTTAGATATAGCAACCGTTTCTCAAGAAAAATATAGTTCAGATTGGATGGATTCTGAAAAAATGAAAAATATGATAAATGATGGAACAATAACTAATATATATCAAAAACAGGCTGAATATTTTGTAGAAAATAAAAGATTAAATTCCGCTCCCGTGCCTGTAGAACAATATATAAGAGTGGATATAATAGAAAAGGCTATTAATTAATATTTATAAATTTATAAAAAATTAATATTTTATAAAGGAAGTTAATTTATGGATAAAAAAACTATTGGAAAAACCAAATATATATTTACCGCAGCTTCAATATTAATAGCTTTGTTAATATGGCAACTTATATCTTCTTCGGTAGCAGGCGCTGTTATAGCGAGTCCTAAACAGGTATTTTTATCTTTTGTAAGAGAAATATCAAACGGCAAATTATTGCATCATATAGGAATAAGTTTATTTAGAGTATTAACGGGATTTAGCATAGCGTTTATAGTATCTATACCGATAGCTTTTCTAATGGGATGGTATCAACCGATTCAATTATTAATAGAACCCGTGATACAATTTGTAAGAAATATTCCGGCTTTGGCTTATATACCGCTTGTCGTAGTGGCGCAAGGAGTAGGGGAGAGCGCAAAAATAACCGTTATATTTATATCAACTTTTTTAGTTATGATTATCACGGTTTATCAGGGCGTTAGAGAAGTAGATACTACTCTTATTAAAGCGGCGAGAGTTCTTGGGGCAAAAGATAAAGATATTTTTATTAAAGTCGTGATACCGGCTTCAGTTCCGTATATTTTAGTAGGAGCCCGTTTGGGACTTGGGGCTTCTCTTACTACTTTAATTGCCGCAGAATTGACGGGTTCAAACGCAGGACTAGGGCAAATGATTCAGGAAGCGAGTTTATATTTTAGAATGGATATAGTTATGCTCGGCATCATAATAATAGGCATAACGGGTTTAATATTAAATCTTATAGTAAGCATAATAGAAAATAAAGTTACCGTATGGCAGGAAAAGAAAAAAAGATAAAATCAATTAGAGAGAGTTATTATGAATAAAGAAGTAAAGGTAAAAATTTCAAATGTCAGTAAAATCTATAAAGGAATTTCTGCCGATGTGCATGCTTTGGACGATGTCAATTTAGATATTTACAAAAACGAATTTATATGCGTTATCGGTTCTTCTGGATGCGGAAAAAGCACTTTACTTAATATAATAGCGGGATTGGATAGTCCGAATTCTGGAAAAATAGAAATAGACGGAAATATTATAAGCGGAACGGGTATGGATAGAGGAGTGGTGTTTCAACAATACGCTTTGTTTCCTTGGCTTACTGTCGCTAAAAATGTGGCTTTTGGACTCGAAATACAAAAAAATCAAAAAAAGAAATAAACGAAATAGTAGAACATTATCTTAATGCCGTAGGTTTAATAAATTTTAAAAACTCTTATCCAAAAGAATTATCGGGCGGTATGAAACAGAGAGTAGCCATAGCGAGAGCGTATGCGGTTAATCCAAATATACTTCTAATGGACGAACCTTTTGGAGCTTTAGACGCCCAAACAAGAACTCAATTACAAACGGAACTTTTGAATACTTGGGATAAAGAAAAGAAAACCTGTTTTTTTATCACTCATGATGTGGAGGAAGCCGTATTTTTATCTCAAAGAGTGGTAATAATGAGTCCGAGACCGGGCAGAATAAAAAATATAGTCGAAGTTCCTATAGAATATCCTAGGTCGCCCGAAACAAAATTATCTAAAGAATTTAACGATATAAAAAATAATTTATGGCAATCGGTATATCAAGAATATTTGGAAACGAAAAAATAATTAATAAAATACACATATTAAGGATATAAAATAAAAATGAAGAGAATTTTTGAATTAAATTATAACGATACTTTAAATATGGATACCAAAACTCTTATAGAAACTATAAGAAATTCCGAAGGCAGAACTTTAATGGCGGAAGCTTTAATATCAAAAAGACCGTTAATAGAAAAAGTTACCGACCCGGAAGTTTTAGCTGCAATGGGAGTAGACTTAATCACTCTAAACACTTTCGATTTAAAAAGTCCTTTTATATACGGTTTGGACGAAATAGAAATAAATCATTCCATTCCTATATTTGAAAATTTAATTAGCGAACAAAGGAAAATATACGATATTTCTAAAAATAAAAACGACCAAATAATGAGAATAAAAAAATATACGGGAAGATTTATAGGAATTAATTTAGAACCCGTTCCGAATGGCGTGGATTATCCCGAAGGTATGAAAGCAAATAAGGATAATTTTAAAAGAGCTTTGGATTTTGGAATAGATTATATAGTATTGACGGGAAATCCTCATACAAAAGTCACAATAGAAACAATAGCAAAAGCAACAGAAGAATTGGCGTCCGTTGCCAAAGGAAAAATGATGATAGTTTCAGGAAAAATGCATGGAGCGGGAGCGGGAAATAATGACAATATAAAAAGCGTTCGATTAATTGCAGATTCTGGGGCTGATGTTATAATGTTTGGAGCACCGGGAACTATACCGGGATATAATATAGAAAAGGTAAAAGAATTGATAGACGAAGCAAAAAGTTTGGGAATGCTCACTAAAACCGCAATAGGAACAGCGCAGGAAGGAGCGCCTATAGAAACAATAAAAAATATTACTTTAATGTCAAAAATGGCTGGAACCGATATAATGCATACGGGAGATGCAGGAGTCGGAAATATATCGCATCCTATGAATGTTATATCCATATCTTTGGTTTTAAGAGGAGAAATGCATACTTATAGAAAAATGGCTTTAAGAAGATAATTTTAAATAACTTAAATAAATTAAAAAATTATTATAAAATATAAATAAAAATAAAGGAGAAAAACATGAAAAGAGCGATTTATTTTTTGGGATTATTGGTATTTACTTCGTTTATATCAATATCATGCGAAGAGAAATCTAAATCTTCCGAACTTGACTCTATAAAAGTGGCGTATCTTGCAGACTTTGCAGGAACTTCGGCTGCCGCTATAGCGCAAGAAAAAGGATTCTTCAAAGAAGAAAATTTAGATGTGGAATTGGCAAAATTTTTAAACGGACCTACGGAAGTGGCGGCTATGCTTTCGGGCGATATACAATTTGCCTATATAGGACATGGAGCACATTCGTTGGCTATACAGGGAAAAGTTAATATATTGTTTCCCAATGGATTAAGCAAATCCGAACAAATTATAGCGGGAAAATGGGCTAAAGTAAATAAAATAAGCGATTTGAAAGGAAAAACAGTAGGAACTCAACTTGGAACTTCCGGCGATATAGTATTGGATATAGCGTTAAGAAGAGTGGGTTTAACTAAAAACGATGTCAATGTGGTTAATATGGATGTCAGCGGAATAGTATCTTCTATGATAGGTAAAAAAGTTGATGCCGTATCGGTATGGGCGCCTTACACTTTTGAAATAATTAAACAGCTTAACGACGAAGTTCAAATAATAACTTCTATTACCAATTATTTGGACGAAGCGGTATTTCCAAGTAGTTGGATAGCGACTCCGGATTATATAAAAAATAATACGGATATAGTAAACAGATTTTCAAAAGCAATATTTAAAGCTATGGATTATAGAGATGCAAATATGGACGAAGCCGTTGAAATAGTAGCAAAATTAAACGGGACGCCAATCGATTCGGTATCCGCAGAGAAAGAAACCGCAATATGGTTTACTTCGGACGATGTGAAAAAAGCGTTTAAAGACGGAAGCGCAGCCAAATGGTATGAAGCGCAACAGAAAATATTTATAAATTCGGAAATCATTAAAGAACCTGTCGATGTAAATAATTATGTCAGATTTGATTTAATCGACAATCTTTAATTTAATTAAATTTAAAATTATAATTAATTGAAATTATAATCTGCGATGGATGAAAATTATTTTAAAAATTTATTCATCGCAGATTAATTTTTATACGGTTAACATTCTAAATATTTTTTGAGAAATTATACAGATTATATAAGCTAATCAAAATTATCGTAAAAAGAAGAATTAAAAATAGTTTTTGAAATATAATTGTATTTATTTTTTTGTTAATCAATCGTCCCAAAACGCCGCCAAAAATACCGCCTAAAATCATAACAAATAAAAAAGATAAATCAATTTTTGCAAAATCGTTTTTAATTACGCTTATAAAAACATTTGATATTTGAGAAAAGAGTATTATATAGAGCGAATTTTCTGCCGATATTTTTTCGTCCATACTAAAGAAAAAACATAAAAACATTATATTAAAAGGACCTCCGCCTATTCCTAAAAATGAAGATAATAAACCAAGAATCGTCCCTATAATTAAACATAAAAATATATTGTTTATACGAAGCGAATTTATTTTATTTATACCCATATTCTTAACTGTAAACGATAAAGTAATTGCCGTTAAAAATATTAGTATTGAAGACTGAAATATTCCCGCCACACTCTCGCTTTTAAAAATAATTATAATATGGGAAAATAATATTTTGCCAATTATTCCGCCGAATATTCCTCCTATTGCTAAAGGAGTGGCTATTTTAAAATCAACATTGCTACCGCCCGATATTTTAGCGTTAATAAAAGAATATAAACTCATAGACAAAACCGTGCAAGACGATAATAGACTAATTTTACTGACTTCCAAAACTTCGAGAGAATCCAAAACGGGTTTTATTATAATACCGCCTCCTATACCGCAAATGGCTCCTATAGTCGAAGATAAAAAACTAACTATAAAAAAAATTATCAACATATTTTTAATAATATTATTTTCCAATATATTGTCAATCTTACTTTTGACAAATTAAAATATTTTAGTATAATACATTTATGAAAAACAATATTGAAGTTAATAAACTGAACGATTATTTTATTTGACGAAACGGATAATAAAATGCATACCTGTTATTTACTAAAAGAAAAAAATAATAATAAAATATTAACCGACCATATTCAATTGCATTATGTTGAGATACCTAAATTTGATAAAAATGGCGACATTAAAAATAAATTAAAAAATTGGATTTTATTTCTTAAGTCCAACAAGGAGGAAGATATGTCTAAATTATTAAAAGAGGATACAATTTTTGAAAAGGCGATAGACAAATATAATTATTTTACCGATAATAAAGATTTGCTAAACGAATACGACAGACGAGAAGCTTATTTGGTTTACCAAGCTAGTTTAATGCGTGGAGCGAGAGAAGACGGCTTTGAAGAAGGATTAAAAGAAGGAAAACTTTCTATGGCAAAATCAATGAAAAAATCAGGTTTGGATATAAAATTTATAAGCGAAATTACGGGCTTAAGCGTAGACGAAATTGAAAAACTATAATCTCTCTTTAAACCATTTTAAAGTATAACCTCCATAAATTTCCTATCTTGCAAAAAATATACAAATATATTATAATAAAAAATAGTAAAAATTAGGGGGAATATATGAAAAAAATTAATAAAAAAGCCGATTTGCTTTCTATTGGTAAAACTTATTATGAAAATAAAAAATATAAAAAAGCAATAAAAACCTTATCAAAAGCGACAGAACTCAATCCTAATGACGATAATAATTGGTATTGGTTAGGGCGTTCATATTACGAAAATGAAGAATATGACAAAGCTATAGAATCTTTTTCAAAAGCGGTAAAATTAAATTCTAATAACAATGATAATTTGTATGGTTTGGGGCGTTCGTATTATAGTAATAATCAATATAAAGAAGCAATAAAATCATTTAAAAAATTAGTTAAAATAAAACCTGATAAAGAAAATTATTGGAATTGGTTAGGCGCTTTATACAATGATAACAATCAACATAAAGAAGCGATAAAAACATTTAAAAAAACCATAGAATTAAATCCCGATAATTTTCTTAATTGGCATTGGTTAGGGTATTCCTATAATAAAAACAACCAATATAAAAAATCAATAAAAGCGTTGCTAAAATCTTGCGAATTAAATCCTGATGATTCTTTAAATTGGCATTGGCTTGGTAGTTCGTATGCTTTAAATAAACAATATAAGGAAGCTATAGATTCTTTATTAAAGGCAATCGAATTAGAACCTGACAATGATAATAATTGGAACGGATTAGTAATTTGTTATTTTAGTGTTAAGCAATATAAGAAAAGTATAGAAGCATTTTTAAAAGTTATAGAATTAAAGTTTCCAAATATTAATTTAGACAGTTTAAAAAATTTAAATAATGACGAAGATAAAAAAAGATATTATAAAAACGATGTTATAGAGTTTTTGATAAAATCTTACGAATTAAATCCTAGTATCGAGGAATATGCAAAGGAATTATTAGACGATATAAAATTTAATGTTAATAATGCAGAAGATTGGGTTAATTTAGGTTTAGTATATTTACAGAATAAAGATATACTACCGTTAGAGGTAATAAAATATTTCTTAAAAGCAGTCGAATTAGAACCTAAAAATTTTATTAATTGGCATTACTTGGGAGTTTCTTATTATAAAACTAAACAATATGATAAAGCTATAAACTCATTTTTAAAATCTGTGGAATTAAAACCTGACTTTTATTATAGTTGGGATTTCTTATGCAATTTATATTATGAAAACGAACAATATGAAGAAGCGATAAAATATTTCTTAAAAGCTATCGAACTAAATCCAAATAATCACCTTAATTGGCAAAGACTTGGAAATTCATATTATCAAAACGGAGAATATGATAAAGCTATAGATTCTTTATTAAAATCCATAGAATTAAAACCTGACGACTACTATAATTGGTATGGACTTGGAAGTTCATATTATCAAAATGGACAATTTAAAGAAGCGATAGAATCACATTTTAAATCTATTGAATTAAACCCTAATCATTTTATTAATTGGGAATGTTTAGGATTTATATATCTTAAAATTAAACAATATAATAATTGCGTAAAATCCTTTTTAAAAGCGATAGAATTAAATCCTAATAAAGGATATCAAAAATCTAAAGAACTTTTATTAAAAAAAATCGGATTTGATATTAATAATTCTGAACATTGGAGATATTTAGGCGTTTCATATTATGAAAACGGACAATTTAAAGAAGCGATAAAATATTTCTTAAAAGCTGTCGAACTAAATCCAAATAATTACCTTAATTGGCAATGGCTAGGAAATTATTATATTTTAACTAATCAAGCTGAAAGAGGCAAGGAAGCCTTATTAAAAGCTATTGAAATAAATCCTAATGATTCTAAAAATTGGCAGTTTTTAGGCATTTCATATTATAAAAACGGACAATTTGAAGAAGCGATAAAATATTTCTTGAAAGCAGTCGAATTAGAGCCTGAAAATTTTATTAATTGGGGTTGGGTAGGACGAGTATATTACGATAATAATCAATATGAAAAAGCTATAGAATATTTCTTAAAATCAACAGAATTAGAATCTTCAAATTATTTTAATTGGAAATTTTTAGGAATATCTTACAGTAAAAACGGAGAATACGAAAAGGCTTTAGAATCGTTATTAAAATCGATTGAAATTAATCCCGATGATTGCGAAAATTGGTATTGGTTAGGAATTACTCATTATAGAAATGGAAAATATGATAAAGCTATAATTTCTTTTTTAAAAACCGTTGAAATGTTTCCAGGTAATAGCAGTAATTGGTTTTGGCTTGGAATATCTTACAATAAAAACGAACAAATTGAAGAGGCGATATCGTCCTTACTTAAAGCGTTAGAATTAACACCAAATGAAGCTAGTTATTTATCTTGGCTTGGATTTTCATATTATAAAAGTGAAAGATACGAAGAGGCGGCAGAAGCGTATTTGAAATCTACGCTATTAGAAAATAATAGACTCGACGAAACTTGGTATTATCTTGGCAATTCATATTTATATTTGAAAGATTATTATAACGCTCTCCATTCTTATGAAAAGGGAATCGAAATGAACGAAGGCTTTGATATTAATAAAGAAAATAGTTATATATTGAGAAGCTATGGCATAGCTAATTTGGTTAATTTAGATATGCCGATAAGGTTGGTTATTAACCATTACAGCATATTAAATAATTACGGCGTGGCTTTGGCGCATCTAAATAGAATCGAAGAAGCTAAAAAATATTTTGAAAAAGCAATAAATATAAATCCCAAATTTGAAATCGCTAAAGAAAATCTTGATAATCTAAATACTTATATAGATATTGAAAATTTATATATACAAAAATAAGAGTAGGGGAGTATTAAATTTAATAAAATCGTTTACAATTATATATAATAAAATATTTATTAAGCGGGAAATAAAATGAAAATATATGAAGATAGTAAATATGGCAAACCTAAAATTCCGCAGTTTATGGGTAAAATTATAATAAAAATATTTCATACCAATGAAGAATATATTAAAGCTACAATCGAAGGCAAAGATATAGAAGAGCATCTTAAACAGTTAACGCCTTATAACCGAATGCTTGACAATGGCGAATTATGGCATAAAAACGATAACGGAGATTATATTGTTGATTTTACAAATAACATTTTTCAATATATGCGTATTATAAAATATGGCGAAAATTCTTTATTTTTTGGAGCGAAAAAATTGAAATTAGGCGAATATCCAAAAGTATTGCAATTTGCCGATTGCAGTATAAATTTTCAAATTGAAATGATAAGAGAAGAAGAGATAAAAATATCTGATTACGAGCTTAAATATACAGAATATGGAAAAAAGATATTACAATTTATAGATAAAATGGAGTTGCAAAATATTATGGAAGAAAATATGAAATGGTTTAAGGGGAAATAATAATATGATTAATGACGAACAAATATTAGAATTAATAAAAGACGATTCGATTTTAACGAAATATGGAAACTATAAAAACATATTAACAAATTTAATTTTAAGCGATAAAAGTATAACAAACAATTTAATCGAAGAAGGCAAAGGAATATTTGAAACTAAAGAAGACAGAGAAAAAGCAAACTATATTAAAAAAGAACTTGAAAAAACAAATTTGACAGCTACAGTTAAATATAAAAAATTGAAGATAAAATTATTATTGGATGATTTTTTATTAGATTTGTATAAAATTTATAAAGAAAAATTTGAAAACGATACAAATAACGAAGATGAATTACTTTCTTTAGGAATATCCTACTGCAAAAATGAAAAATACGAAGAAGCTATAAATATTTTATTAAAAGTAGTAAAGTTAAATCCAAACGATTGGTGCGGTTGGCATTGGTTAGCTTGCTCATATTTTGGAAAAGGAGAATATGATAAAGCTATAGAATATTATTTTAAAGCGATAGAATTAAATCCTGATGATTATCTTAATTGGCATTGGCTCGGCAGTTCTTATTTTGAAATTGGCGATTATAAAGAAGCGATAAAAACTCTATTAAAATCAATAGAATTATGCCCCGAATATTGGTGTAATTGGCATTGGTTGGGTTGTTCGTATCTTTCAATCAAAAAACATGATAAAGCTATAGAATGTTTATTAAAAGCTATCGAATTAAAACCAAATGATAGTAGTAATTGGCATTGGTTAGGACAATCTTATTATAATGCCAAAAAATATGATAAAGCTGTAGAATCTTTTTTGAAAGCGGTTGAATTAGAAGCAGTTTATACTAATTGGGATATGTTAGGATATTCATATTACGGAAATAAAGAATATAAAAAATCTAAAGAAGCGTTTTTAAAAGCGATAGAATTATATCCTAATAAGAAATATAAAAAAAGTATAGAAAAAATATTAAAAAAGATTGATTCTAATATTGAGAATTCACAGAATTAAAATATAACCTCTTTTTATAAATTTATTAAATTTTCTCTCTTGTAAAAATACGAAAATATATTATAATAAAAAATAGTAAAATTAGGAGTAAGGTATGATTAATAAAGAAGACGATTTACTCTCTGTTGGTAAAACTTATTTTGAAAATGGAAAATACGAAGAAGCTATAAAAACGCTTTCGGAATTTTTGAAACATAACCCCAATAATGAAGAAGCTTTAAATTACTTGGGAGCGTCTTATTGTGAAAACGAACAAT
>CAZRYV010000064.1:5633-10932 GCA_964604385.1 uncultured Brachyspira sp. | reverse complement strand
AAATTACCATAATTATGCAAATAATTTTATATAAATCTTAATATTATTTTATATTCAAATTCTGTAATTATATCCAATTAATATTTAAGATTAATCAAATATAAATTTTATCAAAATACTTGACTAAAAATATAAAAATGTTATAATTTAGAACATAAAGTTATTATAGGAGATTTTAATATGTCAAGATTTACGATTCCAAGAGATTTATACTATGGCGAAAATGCCATCGAAGAGCTTAAAAATTTAAAAGGTTATAAAAAAGCAATAATAGTCACGGGAGGCTCTTCAATGAAGAAAAACGGTTTTCTTGAAAGCGCTGAAAAAATATTGAAAAATACGGGGCTTGAAGTTTTAATATTTGACGGAGTTGAACCTGACCCTTCTATAGAAACGGTTTATAAAGGAGCCGAAGCTATGAGGAATTTTAATCCCGATGTTATAGTGGCTTTAGGAGGCGGTTCGGCATTGGATGCGGCAAAAGCTATGTGGGTTTTTTATGAATATCCCGAAAAGAAATTTGACGATATAAAAAATCCTTTCACTATGCCTAAACTTAGAAAAAAAGCAATTTTTGCAGCGATACCATCAACTAGCGGAACAGCAAGCGAAGTTACAGCTTTTTCGGTTATAACGGATTATTCTACAAACATTAAATATCCTTTGGCAGATTTTGAAATCACTCCCGATATTGCAATTTTAGATACCAATATTCCGATGACTATGCCCGAAGTTATAGCGGCGGATACGGGAATGGACGCTCTCACTCACTCTATAGAAGCTTATGTTGCGGGACTAAAAACAGATATTACAGACGCTTTAGCTATGAAGGCGATAGATATGATAGTTCATAATATACAGAAAGCGGTTAAAGGCGATAAAGAAGGCAGAGGTAAAATGCATGTCGCTCAATGTTTGGCAGGAATGTCTTTCTCCAACGCTTTGCTCGGTATAGTTCATAGTTTGGCTCATAAAACAGGCGCCGAATTTCATATAACGCATGGAAGATGCAATGCAATACTTCTTCCTTTCGTTATTCAATATAATTCAAAAGTATGTGCCGAAAGATTTGCAGATATAGCTAGAATGTTAAAACTTTCGGGCAATACAGACGAAGAGTTAACGGCTTCTTTGGTTAAAAAAGTAAAAGAATTAAACTCGTCTTTGGGAATTAAACAAACCTATAAGGAAAACGGAGTGACAGAAGAACATTTCAAATCAAAATGTGACGATATATCTAAAAATGCGGTAGACGACCCATGCACGGGAAGTAATCCGAGACAAACGGATTTTGCAAATATGAAAAAAGTTTTGGAAGCGGCTTATTATGGGCATGATGTAAACTTTTAATTAATATTTTTATCATAGTTTCCCCAAGTTTTAACTTTTATTTTATAATGAAGTTAAAGCTTGGGGCTTTTATATGACTATTTTTTATTTTCTAATAATTTTCTAAAACGCAATTATTTTTTATTATTCGTTAAGTGCAAGATTCGCAAACTTCGTCCAATTCAAAATTTGATTTAGGAGTTTTCATATAATATAAAGTTTTAAGTCCCAAATCCATCGCATATTGAATATCTTCCCAAAGTTCTTTTGCCGATTCGGGTTTAACATAATAAAGATTTACCGATTGCGATTGGTCTAAATATCTCTGCCTCACAGCCGCAAGCTCTATAATGTTTTTTGCGGGTATCGTCCAACATCTTTCGTAATAATCTCGATTCTTTTTAAGATTAGGAGCCAAACTAGGCAAAGTCTGTATTCCTTCTTCCACAAAAAATAAATCAACTATAGGCTCTATACTTTCCGTTGCCGACACGCTTTTTCCCGAAGTTGCCGTTGGAGCGATTGCGCCATGAAAGGAGAATCTGACTCCATAATTTTTTATCTCTTCTGCAAGTTTATCCCATTTTGCATAATCGACTTCCACATTAAGAACATTCTTTTTATTATTTAAAATCGACAAATGGAACGGAGTTTTTCCTTCTTTCCATTTCGATTCGTAAAAAGTTTTATAAGGTCCTCTCTCTTTTGCCAAAATATTAGAAGCCTCGTATATATGATAGTATAAATCGTCAAAAACTTTATTCGTAAACTCAATAGCCTCTTTATCGGTATATTTTAATTTATTGGAGGCTAAAAGATTGGCATAATTTATAACTCCTATTCCTATCGGTCTATTTTTTTTATTCGCAACTTCGCCTTCTTTTACAGGATAAAATTGAGTGTCTATTATATTGTCGCATCCTCTTAATAAAGTATAGCAGAAAGATTTTTTCTTTTCGGGCTTAAAATTAACCCAAGACATTAAATTTACGGAAACCAAATTGCATATCCCTATCTCTCCGCTCTTTTTTCTTTGAATTATCTCGTAAGTTCCGTCTTCGTTTACCACATATTTTTCTTCTATGAGTTTTGATGGAAAAGAAGGAATTACTATTTCCTGACATAGATTGGAAGCCCCTACAAATTTATTTACCATATTCTGTTCGTTTATATTGTCTACGAAAGTAAGATAAATATTTCCCGTCTCCTGTCTAACTTTCAATATCTGAAATAGCAATTCTTTAGCCTTTATTCTCTTTTTTCTTATTGAAGATTTGCTTTCATAATATACATAAGCCACATTAAAATTCTCTCCGTATTCTTCGTTGAGTAATGGCGTTTCTTTTGGGTCGAATAAAGTTATATAACCGTCTTTATTTACTCTTTCTCTAAAAATATTGCTTATTCTTATAGAATACACTAATTTTCTCGCTCTTGTATCTTCCGTTCCTCCCGCGTCTTTAAGCATTACCAAATCCATAACATCCATATGCCACCAAGGAAAAGTTATTACGCATGCTCCTTTGCGAACACCACCCTGATTGAAAGACGATATAGTTTGCTCGACTCTTTTTATAAACGGTATCGGTCCGTCCGAGCGCCCTCTATTCGTCTGAATGCTCGAACCCGAAGCCCTTATATAAGAAGCGTCATAGGCGATTCCTCCCGAAAATTTTGAGTATAGCGCCATATTTCCGTCCGTTTGATTTAAACTCCAAGTATCGTCATCCGGAGTGTTTAATATGCAGCTTGCAAGTTGCGCTTTTATTGTCATACTGTTCGCTATTCTCGGAGTTGCAAAAGTAATCTCATGTTTTGAAAGCATATCGTAAGTTCTTTTTATATATTTCAATCTGTCGTTTTTACTTTTCTCGTGAATTTCCTTATTATCGCCTTTATATATGTCGTCATAAAAAGAAAACATCGCCGCTACCATATAAGTTATTTGAGGAAGTTCCAATTTTTTATTTCCTATTGACTTGCAATATTTTCTGTTAAATATCGCTAATCCTTTATATGTAAAAAGCAAATCTCTGTCTGGGACTATCATAGAATTGATTTTGTCAAGTTCTCTGTCGGAAAATAATTTTATTATATCTCTATCGTAAATTTTATATTTTAATCCCTTTTTCAAGAAAGTTTTTATATGAGGATAACTTCCTATTCTTTTTAATCCCGCAGTTTCTTTATATATTTTCATTAAATAAAGTTTTTCGGCTATAGTATCGTATATCGGATATAAAGGACTTATTTTATTAACCGCAGTATTGATAAGCTCGTCATATAAAACTTCTATTTTCATTTTATCGTTTATTTTTATATTAAGTCCATGAAGCAAAGCGTTTGTAAAAACTTCTTTATTGTCCGTAGCCCAATTTATCACTTTTTTTAATTTTTCTTCGTAGAAAGGCTCTTCCCTTCCGTCTCTTTTTATAATAATATGTTTTTTATCTTTAGTTAGTTCTATCATAATCTACCCCAAATCTATCCCAATTTATTATAAATCGTTTTTAAGCGTCCCCTTCTGATAAGATATATTAGTCGCTTCTTGCAAAGCGGCGTTTTGTTTGTTTATATCTCTGTAAGTATTAAACCAATCTATTATATCCGATTTTTTTTCTTTCAAGTATTCGGTTTCTATTCCAATATCTTGCAACCTAACTCCCGCCCAATATTTAATAAAATGTTCGCTTATAGAAGAGTTAATTCCAAGCACTTCCTTTTCATCGAATAAATATTTCGCCCATTTAATTTCTTCGGCGACTGTATAATCTGTCATTTCTTTAGCCGTCTTATCGAACCATCCGTTATCGAATAGATGTTTGAATCCCTGACTTCTCTCTTTTCTTAATAACGAGATTACATTTTTCCCTGTAGGAACATGAACATTTAATTCGTCATGCGCTATAAGTTTTATCGTTTTGGTAAATCCCGTGATGGCATCTCCATAGCTGTTGTTTATCGTAAAAGTCACCAAAAACGAAAAAGGAAATTTAACGCTTTCAAGCAAATATATTCCCGTCAATAATTTCAAAACTGCCTGTTTTTTCTCATCCAAAGTGGCTTGCGAGGTTTCTATATTGCATAAAGTATCAACGCAATCAAAAAGCTCGACTTCTTTTTCCATTCTATGTTTAACAAAATCATCGTTATAAACCAAATCCAAAGTTTCCGTAGCCTGCTGAGCGAAAACTTCCGAAAGCCCGTAAGAATAAGACTCGGCATGTATAACTTCCTCTATGGCTATTCTCGAATATAAAATAGACCATATTGAACTTGTCACAATTCTATTTAAAATAGATGCAAAACCGCTTGTAACTCCGCTATCCATTAAGGTTTGATAGGCTATATTGAGTTTAAATGCCCTTTGAGCGTCTTCGGGCAAAGTTGAAAATCTCGTTTTATCCGATTTATAATCAACTTCTTTTGAAAACCAAGTGTTTCCTTCGCTCGCTTCCTTCAATTTTCTCGCTATCTCATGACTTACAGAATCGATTCTTATATAATGTCCGAAATCTCCGAAAAATATTTTCTCGTTTTCCGGCTTTTTACTTATATCTATTACTTTCATTAAAATACACCTTTATTATTAAAATAATTTTGAATTTATATTTTTTATTTATGTTTTTTAATTATATTTTATATTTTCTAATTTTTCAAATTTACCTTATATTTTCCGCAAAATGGTTATAATTACACATTAAACGGAGAATTTAAATTTATAAAATCATATAACGATTATGACAATTTAATTGATATTAATAATAAATATTGTTTAATATGATTTTTTAATAATTTTTTTTACTAATTCTGCTATTTTTACTAGAAATGCTTGACATTTTTTAAATTTATATTATATTTGATATAAATTAATTAAAAGCCAAAACTTTTAGTTTCAAACTAAAGAAAATTTTGGCAATAGGTTATTTAATAATGATTAACTTAAAAAATGGTAAATTCTCAATGAACA
>CAZRYV010000064.1:0-5533 GCA_964604385.1 uncultured Brachyspira sp. | reverse complement strand
TCTTTTAACTAATAATTACTATTCACAGTATTTTAAATTTCTACTACATAAACATTTTTTAACGGCAATCTTATTTTCAAAGTTTGCCTCGTATTTCTATTGCAAAAAATTAAATTATATATATGGAGTATAAAAATGGACAAAAAAGTAATCGATAATATAGTTTGGTATATACCTTTCAGAAAATTAAGAGATGCGGTTAGAGAGTATTTATCCGAACTTATAAAACCTTACGATATTAATATTCCACCAAATATTAATATTAACAATAGCCAATATTCTCAAGCTAAAATATTGGATTTAATAACGCAAGAATCTGTAAAAGAATCGGTAAAATATATTTGTGAAAACGGTTCTAATGCAAGAATGTTTGGTGATAGAGGACACTTATTGAAATTCGTGCTTGAAGAATATGTAAAAAATAATGATTATAAAAATAAATTATTTTTGGAATTCGGAGTTTGGACTGGCGTGAGTATAAATTTCTGTTCTTCTTTGATGCCAGAAGTGGAATTTTATGGATTTGATTCTTTTGAAGGCTTGCCAGAAACTTCAGGGCATTGGTTTAAAGGCGAGTTTGATACTAAAGGAAAATTACCTAAAGTTAATAATAATGTTCGGTTAATAAAAGGTTATTTCAACGAAACATTGCCGAATTTTTTAGCGCAGCATAAAGAAAAAGCCGCTTTTATACATATCGATAGCGATTTATATTCTTCTGCAAAAACTATACTCGATAACATTTACGATAGAATAGTCCCAAATACAGTTATACAATTTGACGAATATTATAATTATCCGGGTTGGCGAAATCATGAATTCAAAGCATTTAAAGAATTCTGTCAAAAATATAATGTAGAATACGAATATGTAGGAATAGCTCATATGCAAGTGGCGGTTGTAATAAAGAGTATTAAAAATTAATTAATTTTTTATATTTACTCATATTTTTATATTTTTTACAATGGAGTAATTGTAAAATTCATAGATTCTATAACTTTTAATAGAGCGTAAGCCGTATCGAGCGAAGTCATGCAGGGAATATTATTTTCTGCAGTCGCTCTTCTCAATTTAAGGCTATCGGAATGCGTTTGATTATCGTTTTCTATTGTATTTACCACATAATCGACTTTTCCGAATCTTATAATATCTATTATATTTTCAAATTTGCTCTCGTATATTTTTGAAACTTCCTTTACATATAAACCCTTATCTCTTAAAAAATTTGCAGTTCCTTTAGTGGCGTATATTCCGTATCCTATGGCGAAAAATCTTTTTGCCAAATCTAACGCCTCTTTTTTATGATTATCAGATATCGTAAATAAAATATTTCCATGAGGAGGAATTCTCATTCCGCTCGCTATCAAAGCCTTATATAAAGCCTTTTCAAAATTGATGTCAAAACCCAAAGCTTCGCCCGTGCTTTTCATTTCGGGACCAAGCAAAGTATCGACGCTCGTTAATTTTGCAAAAGAGAATACGGGAGCTTTAACGAAAACTTTATTTTTTTCTTTTAGATACAGATTTTTATAACCTTGTTCCTTAAGAGATTTTCCCAATATGCACATAGTCGCTATATTCGCCATTTGTATATTCGTTATTTTACTTAAAAAAGGAACCGTTCTGCTGCTTCTCGGATTTACTTCAAGGACATAAACATGTTCGTTTTTATCGACTATAAATTGTATATTATAAAGCCCTATAAAATTAAAACCCTTTCCGATTCTTCCCGTATATTCTATTATCTTGTCTTTAACTTTTTTAGAAATCGTTTGTGTGGGATAAACGCTTATAGAATCTCCCGAATGTATTCCCGCTCTCTCTATATGTTCCATAATTCCCGGTATAAATATATTGTTTTTATCGTCCGCTATGGCGTCAGTTTCGATTTCCTTTCCGATTATATATTTGTCTATTAATATCGGAGCTTTATTGCTTATTTCTTTAACCGCAGTCGACATATATTTTTTTAACGCTTCGTCATTATTGACTATTTCCATCGCTCTTCCGCCGAGAACATAACTTGGACGAACTAAAACGGGATAGCCGATTTTTTTTGCTATTATTAGAGCTTCTTTTACGGTAAAAGCGGTTTCTCCCATAGGTTGAGGTATATTCAATTTTTTAAGCATCTTTTCAAATTCATGTCTATCTTCCGCTTTATTTATATTTTCAAGAGAAGTTCCTAATATATTAACATTATGCTCGGTTAATTTTTCCGCTAGATTAATCGCCGTTTGTCCGCCGAACTGAACTATAACGCCTTTAGGTTTTTCAAGCTCTATTATATGCATAACATCTTCTATAGTTAATGGTTCAAAATAAAGTTTGTCGGATATAGAAAAATCTGTCGATACGGTTTCGGGATTATTGTTTATTACTATCGCCTCGTATCCCGCGTTTCTTATAGTCATAACGGAATGAACGGTAGAATAATCGAATTCTATTCCCTGTCCTATTCTTATAGGTCCCGAGCCTAATACTATAACGCTTTCTCTTTCGCTTTTAATAGATTCGTTTTCCGATTCGTAAGTGGAATAAAAATAAGGAGTCGCACTTTCAAATTCTCCGGCGCATGTATCCACCATTTTATAAACGGGAACTATATCGTTTTTTATTCTTAAATCGTAAATATCTTTTTCTTCGACTTTCCAATTTCTCGCTATATATCCGTCAGAAAAACCGCGCTTTTTGCATTCTTTCAATATTTCCATATTCATAATATTGGATTTTAATTTTTTTTCCAAATCTATTATATTCTTTATATGATTTAAAAAGAATCCGTCTATATGCGTTATATTTGCAATGCTCTCCAAACTTTCGCCTCTTCTTATAAGTTCGGCTATAATAAACATTCTTAAATCGTCTCTCTTCTCCATTCTCTCCCATAATTTTTTTACGGTATATTCCGACAAATCTGCATTTTCTATATGGTCGCATTTAATTTCGAGAGAACGAACCGCTTTCAAAAACGATTCTTCAAAATTTCTGCCTATGCTCATAACCTCGCCTGTGGCTTTCATTTGAGTTCCAAGCTGTCTATCGGCGTTTGGAAATTTATCGAAAGGAAGTCGCGGGAATTTTACAACTATATAATCAATCGAAGGCTCGAAACATGCAAAACTTTTTTTTGTAATCGGATTTAATATTTCATCCAAAGTCATTCCAATCGCTATTTTCGCGCTTATTTTTGCAATTGGATAACCTGTAGCCTTGCTTGCAAGAGCGCTCGAACGAGACACTCTCGGATTAACTTCTATAATATAATAATTAAAACTATTTGGGTCGAGAGCAATCTGAACATTACAACCTCCGCAAATTTTCAAAGCCCTTATTATTTTAAGGCTGACATTTCTTAAAAGCTGATTTTCCACATCGCTTAAAGTCTGACATGGAGCCACGACAATACTATCTCCCGTATGTATTCCCACAGGGTCAACATTTTCCATATTGCATACAACTATCGCATTGTCGTTATTATCCCGCATTACTTCATATTCTATCTCTTTATAACCTGCTATGCTTTTTTCAACCAAACATTCTCCTACGGGACTTATTTTTAATCCCGTTTCGCATATATCTATAAGTTCTTTTTCGTTGCGGGCGAATCCTCCTCCCGTGCCTCCGAGTGTGTATGCAGGACGAACCACCAAATTATAGCCTATTTTATTCGCAAAATCCAAAGCTTCTTCTACATTGCGGATTATAACGCTGTCGGGAACAGGCTCGTTTATTTTATTCATAAGTTCTTTGAAAAGCTGTCTATCTTCTGCGCAATTTATGGCATTCAAATCCGTGCCTAATATTTCAATATTATTTTCTTTTAGGATTCCCGAGTTTGCAAGTTCCACTACCAAATTAAGTCCCGTTTGTCCGCCCAAAGAACCCAAAATTGCATCGGGACGCTCTTTATAAATTATTCTTTTTGCAAAGTCAAAATTTATCGGCTCTATATATATTTTGTCCGCTACGGCTCTGTCTGTCATTATAGTTGCGGGATTGGAATTTATCAATATAACCTCGTAGCCTTCTTCTTTAAGAGATTGGCATGCTTGAGTTCCCGCATAATCGAACTCTGCAGCCTGCCCTATGACTATGGGGCCCGAACCGACAACCAATATTTTTTTTATATCCGTTCTTTTAGGCATTTTTTACCCTCTTATTTTTATTCATTAAATCGATAAAATTATCGAATAAATATTTGCAATCTTCGGGACCGGGATTCGCTTCGGGATGATACTGAACAGAAAATACGGGATATTTTTTATGTTTCACTCCCTCGCAACTTCCGTCATTTAAAGATATATGAGTTAATATTAAATTCGTTTTTTCCAAACTTTCTATTTCTACGGCATAACTATGATTCTGACTCGTTATGTAAACTTTTCCCGTTTCCAAATCTTTTACGGGATGATTTCCACCTCTATGTCCAAATCTTAATTTAATGGCATCCGCTCCGCAAGCTAAACTTATAATTTGATGTCCCAAACAGATTCCAAATATTGGGACTTTTCCGATTAACTTTTTAACTGTTTTTATAGATTCGGGAATGTCTTTTGGATTTCCCGGTCCATTTGAAAGCATTATTCCATCGGGATTTAAATTTAATATTTCTTCTGCGGAAGTATTATAAGGAACTACCGTCAAATCGCAATTTCTTTTGCTTAATTCTCTTATTATTCCAAGTTTCGCTCCATAATCTATTAAAACCACTTTTTTTCCTCTGTTCGGTATTGGAAACGATTTTTGAGCGGAAACTCTCTTTACATAATCTTTCGCATAAGGAGTATTTTTCAACATTTCTACTACGGCGTCTTTATCTTCCAAAGTATCGGACATTATGCCCTTTATAGTTCCGATTTCTCTTATTTTTTTAGTTATGGCTCTCGTGTCTATTTTTTCTATTCCCGATATTCCCTTTAATTTAAGAAAATCGTCCAAACTGTTAACGCTTCTAAAATTATTAGGCTCTCGGCAAAACTCTTTGACTATAAAACCAAATATGGCGGGATTCAAACTTTCAAAATCGTCTCTGTTTATTCCGTAATTTCCGATTAACGGATAAGTCATAACGGCTATTTGTCCGCAGTATGATAAATCCGAAAGCACTTCCTGATAGCCCGTCATTGCAGTATTAAAAACTATTTCCCCGATTCTAAAATTATCCGAACCGAAAGCTTCTCCTTCGTAATAACTTCCATCTTCAAGTATTAAATATCTTTTCATTTATATTCCCGTATATTCATTAATTTATTATATTTTACTATTTTTATAAATTATAAATAAATTATAAAAAAAGATTGACAACTAATGAAAACATTAATTTATCAATCTTAAAATATTTCTTTACATCTTCCGACACAAATTTTTTATTAATATTATTATAAATCATTTTAACGACTTTTATTATTTTATTGAAACTAATATAACATATATAAGTTTTTTTTACAATGATATAATTATATAAAGAGATAAAATAAAAAAGTTTTGAAATTAAAAAATCAAAGTCCATTGTGGCGTTAATGTCAAGCAC
>CAZRYV010000063.1:0-10960 GCA_964604385.1 uncultured Brachyspira sp. | reverse complement strand
ATGCGAATATCAAAAAAATTTTTAACAATCATTTTATCAATAGGCTTATTATTTTTAGTAAGCTGCGGAGACAGACCGACAGGAAGCACAACTGACGGTGGCGTTGACGGAACATTGCCAGATGCGTATAAACAGGAGAGCTTTTATAGAAGCAATACTGAACTTGGTGAAGACCCAGATAAGTCTTATTGGTGGTTGATTTTTAAAGATGGAAAAATTTATTACACCGTTGGAGGAGAACAAAAACCAACCGATTACGAAACAACATATGACACAATACTAGGACCAACCTTTAAAGTTTCAGGAAATACTTATACTTGTAATGATGATTCGGGATTGACATATAAATTTGAACTTACTTCAGAAACTGCTCTTAAAATGGAAGTGCTTCAAGATGGACAAGTCGGTATGTCAGGTGATTTCACAAAACAACAATAAATTTTAATTTGGCAATTAAACGGGTGAAGAAAAACTTTGCCCGTTTTTTATTTAACTAAATAATCAAATCTGTAATTGATAAATAATAAAAAAAGATATATATTATATTATTATTTTTAACTATCATTTTATTAAGGAGTTTTTATGAGCGACAATATTATTAAATACAGTTCGCCCGGAAATCTTATATCTCTTGCAATAGACAAATCATATAATATAACCGATTTGAATATTGACGAAAGTCTGTTGGTTAAAGAACAGAAAGAACTTTTGGAAGAGATGTTAATCTCAAGCGTAAACGAGGCGATTATTAAAATAAAAGAATTAAGTCCGAATAACGAAGATAAAACTAAATTTGACGCAAAAGACCTTAATAAAATTTTCGGCGACCTTGCAAAAATGTCTTCGGTTCGCTTTGAAAACGGAAAACCTATTTTAAGTTTTTCTTTAGATTCCATAAGTCCCGATATTATGTCGAAAGTAAATAGTATGATGGACGAATTGGATAAAAATAAAGATAAGGATAAAGAATAAAATAATAGATAAAAAGAATATTAAGAACAGATAAAAATAGATAAAAAATATATAAATAAAAGAGAATTGATTTTGAATATAATCCCTTCGTTAGACAGACTCTCTCAAATCATATCGAGACTTCCGGGAATCGGCGGAAGAACGGCAACGAGACTCGCATTATATTTATTTGAAAGCGACAAGGAATATTTGGACGAATTTGCAAAAGCTTTGTCGTCTCTTCATGAAAATATAAAACTCTGCTCAAAATGTTATTCTTTAAGCGAAGAGAATATTTGCCCTATATGTTCGAGTGAAAAAAGAGATAAAAATAAAATATGCGTTGTGGAATCCTATCCCGATATGCTCGCCATAGAAAAAACGGAAGAATACAACGGAATCTATCATGTTTTGGGAGGATTGATAGAACCTCTTAAAGGAATAGGAATCGGAGATATAAGAATAAAAGAACTCACGGAAAGAATAAACGACAATATAGACGAAATAATTATAGCTTTCGGAGCTTCTTTGGAGGCGGACACTACGGCATCTTATATATATAAAACTTTAAGAGAGAATAATTATCATAATTTTAAAGGAAGAATCACGAGAATAACTTACGGAATCTCTCTTTCAAGCGATATAGAAAATGCGGATTCTAGGTCTCTTGCAAGAAGTATATTGGACAGAACGGATATGAATTAATTTATAATCTTGTCAATCGCTTCTTTAAAATTGGTAAAAGATGCATCCGTTATATAATATCTATTATTGTCGTTTGTAAGCGAAACTTCGTAATTGTCTTTATCTTTACTTAAAATTTCGTATAAAACCGTATCGGAATCTGCAGATATTTCGATTTTATATAAAACGGAATTTTTACCTTTATCTTCTTTTATCAATCCGTCCGCTTTAAAATTTGCTATCGTGTATATCGGGCTGTATAAATCGTTAACGCTTATAGTAGAATTATTATTCCAAACTTTAATCCAATTTGTCGCTTCTTCTTTCGATTTTTCCAACGCATAATCTTTATCATTATAAGAAATTACAATTTTATTTATTGAATCGTTTCGCAAAGAGGAGATGGTTTTATTTATAATATCGTCTTCGCTTTTATCAAATATATCTTTAGGATTTGAAGATAAATTCCCGAGCAAATATATGCTTTTATCTTTGCCGATTTGAGAATATATATTGTCTCCGAGAGCGGACTTCATTCCGAATCTTATATTTCTCACTTCTTTTGAATTTTTATCTATCGCTATAACATTCAACGCTTCTTCGTCAGAAAGTTTATATTTTTCTTTATCCTCTTCCTCCAAATTTCCTCTAGAAATTATTTCCACAGGCTCAATTAAATTAAGAGCGTTTGTCATACTTGCAACCGCTTGAAAATCCGCTTTATATTTATCGTTTATAGTCCATTCTCCGTCTTTAAATTTTATCGACAAAGTTTCGTTTGTTCCTCTGTTTATTTTTATTTCGCTTATATCCGAATCAATCGCCTTTAAAGTCGGGAGAGAATATCCTCTATTTTTTAAGAATATGGTTAATATTAAAATTATCGTTAGAATTATTATTATAGACGAAAGAATCGCATATTTTTTGCTTATTTTTTCTTTTATCGTTATTGTTTTTTTATTTATATCGGACATTAAACAATATCTCCTATTATTAAAATATCTGTTATTAAAATATTAAAACTAATATACTATAAATAACAAAAATTGTAAAGAGTATATTAAAAATATAATAAAAAATATATAAAAATAAAATAATAAATTTTACGATAAATTATAAGAATTGTTTATTTTAATATAATTTAATATAATTGTTAAATTATAAAAATTATTAAAATATTAAAAATTGGGCGCAAAAATGAGTATAAATACTATAATAATAGTCGTTATATTTTCCATAATAATATTATTTCCTTCTTTGAAAAAAATATTCAAAAATATAAAAATAGACGGTTCGAGCAACATTCATATAGCATGTTTATACGGAGACATTAAAAAGATTAAGGAATTTTTAAATTCGGGAATAAATATAAATTCAAAAGATTTTGGAAATAGAACTCCTTTAATGTATGCCGCAGAAGACGGAGCTACAGAAGTGATAGATTATCTATTAAAAAACGGAGCGAATATAAACGCCATAGACATCAGAGGAGAAAGCGCTTTAATAATCGCTTTAAAAAATCATAATATAAACGCCGCCAAATTCCTTATAGAAAGCGGAGCGGATTTATCGATAGTAAACGAAGACGATAAAAACGCTCTCGATATAGCTAAAGATATAGATTCTAAAGAGATTATAGAATTGATTAAGAAAATTAATTAATTGCTGTTGTTATGGCTTCTCGTTATATTCGTAGAACCGCACATAGGACAATTTGAAACAGAATCTTCTATAATATCGTCTATCTGACTCAAATCGTCATATTCCGATAAATTAATTTCTTTTTCGTCAACAGCCCAAAAATTAAAACAGTCCTTACAATAAAAATGAATTAAATATTCTCTGTAATTTGGATAATTTCCTTCGATTTTTCTGTATCCGTCAATTATATTTCGTTCCATAATAACTCCTAAAATTGTTTTTTAATTTCTATTTATTTTTAATTCTTTTTATAATTTAATAATTTTTTTATAAAAAGTCAATAACAAAAATTAATAGCTTTTTATAATTTTCTTAAATATTATAACAGATAAAAACGAAATTGATAAAATACAATAATTTGATTTTTGTTTTAAAAATGATATAATCAAAAAAATTCATAATTAAATAAGGGGCTTTTTTTATGAAAAAAGTGTTTATTTTGATTAGTTCGATGATTATTTCGATATGCATGTATACAAATTTAAACGGCGAAACCACCGTAGATTTTAGATTATTCACAAGTTCTTACGCTTATAACGGAGAAAATACTCGATGGGAAGCCACAAGAACAACTTTAACATATTTTGAAAATTTCACCGAAGGAGATTTCGATATAAAATTTGACGAATTATTTAGTTTAAGAGTCGGCGCTTCTGTATTCTTTCCATTTACATTTGAACTTCCCGAAGGAATAAGAATTTTTCCTATAGTGACTATGCAAGTTTCAAACGAGTATGTGGCTTTTAGAATCGGGACTATTACGGGAGGACATAATCTGCCCGCTCCGATAAGAGACCCTTTGATTGACATGACGCCTGCGGTAAGGTCAACTCCCGACAATACTTTAATAGCGAAAGGACCGGAAGGCTATAAATATAACGAACCTTTTACTCATGGATATTATGAATACGGAATTTCATTAGAATGGTTTTCAGAAGGAGGAAAAGGCGAAGCTTATATGAATTGGCAAATACAACATAACGCTCGGCATAGAGAAAGATTCGATGTCGGAATTATTCATGCTTTGGATTTTATAGATATATGGACGCCTTATATCGCTTTTCATTATTGGCATAACGGTGGACATGAATATCCTTTCGTAGTAGGAACTCCCGCAATAACTGAAAACTATGTCGGAACTTTAGGAATTAACAGCTATTATGTTTCTATACTTTATATGGCTTCGTTTAATATTCCCGACAGAGATAACAATATAACGAAATTCGGGCATGGATTATTTTTGAGAGGAACTATACCCGTTCTTAATTGGTTTGAAATAGAACCGATTGCATTTATTTCGGGATATTATATAGACAAAAATCATCAATTTATAAGCGTGGAAGGAGACCCTTTTTATAGAGTTCCGTTTTATTTCGGATTAAACATTAAAAAAGAATTCAAATTTGAAAATGGAATATCTATAACTTTGGCTTTAGTAAACGGACTATTTTTAACCGAAGAAAATAAAGTTGGCGGAAGATACGACCAAGAGCTTAAATTTGATTTTACTTATATAGTTCCCGTAAAAAATTATTCGCAGGGCAAAAATATTAGCATTTAAATATTTTTAAAAATTTAATATTTATTTATTATTTAAACTTAATATTTAAATAGTATTAGTGAATCTCGCCCCAACTATTTCCTTTATGAATATCTACGATTATAGGGACTGTCGTTTTAATCGAATGCTCCATTATATCTTTCATAACTTTCATAGCCTTGTCGGATTCTTTTTCGGAAACCTCTGCCACCAATTCGTCATGAACTTGCATAACTATTTTTGCTGTTTTGAAATGATTTTTAAACTCCCTGTGAATTCCAATCATAGCTACTTTAATCATATCGGCGGCGCTTCCTTGAATCAAAGTATTCAAAGCCATTCTTTCCGCTTCGTTTCTTGTCATAGCGTTGGAAGAATTGATTGTTTTTGATAAATCTCTGATTCTTCCCATCATAGTTCTAACGAAACCTTTATTTTGAACTTCTTTAATAACTTCTTCGCAGAAAGGTTTAACTCTAGCGTAAGTTTCAAAATATCCTTTTATAAAATCGCTCGCTTCACTTCTTTTTATATCCAATTCTTTCGATAATCCAAATGCGGTTTTTCCGTATATTATCGAAAAATTAATTATTTTTGCGGTATTTCTCATCGAAGGAGTGACATGCTCTTTACTCACTGAATATATTTTCATTGCCGTTTTTCTGTGAATATCGTCATTATTTTTAAACGCCTCTATCAATACGGGGTCGCAGCTAAAATGCGCCAATAATCTTAATTCTATTTGCGAATAATCGGCGGATATAAGCAGATTTCCTTTTTCGGCTATAAAAGTATTTCTTATATCTCTGCCTTCGTCTCCCCGAACGGGTATATTTTGCAAATTAGGTTCTGAAGAAGATAATCGTCCTGTCGCCGTTACGGTTTGATTGAAAGATGCATGTATTCTGTCGGTAGATTTATTAACCAATGTCGGAAACACATCGAGATAAGTATTTTTTAATTTGGCATATTTTCTATAAGTCATCATATCTTTGGCTATTTTATATTTTTTTGAAAGTTCGTTTAAAACTTCTTCGTCTGTTGAAAATCCCGTTTTCGTTTTTTTTGTCGGCGGCAGTCCCAATTTTCCAAACAATATATATTCGAGTTGTTTCGGCGATTGTAAATTAAATTCTTCTTTCGCTTCCTTAAATATATTTTTTTGAATTTTATCCAAAAGCAAACCGTATTCTTCCGATAGTTTTTTCATTTTATCCGAACTTATATAAACTCCGTCAAATTCCATATCGGCAAGAACCGTTATCAAAGGCATTTCTATATTAAAAAATAAATCTTTAAGTTCCATGCTTTCTATAAGCGGAGTGAAACATTCGTAAAGTCTGAAAGTTATATCGGCGTCTTCGCAGGCATATTCCACTACTTCTTTTAAGTTAACATCGAGCAGAGTTTTTTTAGCGCCGTCCGTTATGTCTCCGTATTTTACGGTATTATACGATAAATAAGCCATAGCCAAATCATCCATATTGTATCGGCTTCTAGTAGGATTTATAAGATACGCTGCAACCATCGTGTCAAAATACATATTTCCAAAACTTTTATTTATAGCCCGCATCATTTTATATTCGTATTTTAAATTATGCCCTATTACTTTTATATCTTCTTTAGCCAAAGTGTCGAATACCAATTTAAGGCAAGAGTCTATATCTATTTTTGTTCTTCCACTTATATCGAGATAGAAAGCCTCTTTTGATTTAATTGCAAACGAAATTCCTATTATTTTATCTTTAAAAGTATCGAGTCCCGTAGTTTCAAAATCAACGCATACCAACTTTTTATTATTTATATCGTTTATAAGATTTTTTAATTCGGTTTCGTTTTCTATCAAATAATAATTCGCCTTGCTTTCTTTTGCGCTCGTTATTTTTACGCCCGCTGTTAAGCCGTTTTTTATTTCGTTATCTTTTACTTCGCTCGATATTTTTACTTTGTCTGTTTTTTTGTCGTTTTGACTATTTGAAATATAAGAGTTGATTTTTTCTCTAATCTGTTTAAGTTCCAAATCGTCAAGAATCTTATTTACTTTTTCAATATCTATTTTATTGTTTTCAATTTCCTTATAATCAAAATTTAGTTCTTTTATATTTCTTTTTATTGTTGCAAGTTCATAACTCATATAGGCTTTATCTTTATCGCCGATTAATTTTTCTTGCAATTTGCCCTGAATAGAATCTATATTTTCGTAAACTCCATTTAAAGTTTTGTATTCTTCCAAAAGTTTAACCGCCGTTTTCTCACCGATTCCCTTTACGCCGGGGATATTGTCGGAAGCGTCTCCCATTAATGCAAGTAAATCTATAATTTGATTAGGATAAACTCCTCTTTTTTCTTTAACCGCTTCGGCGTCATATTCTATTAATTCGTTGTCTTTATTGCTTGCCACCACATTGACATCTTTGTCTACAAGCTGAAGTATATCTTTATCGGGAGAATAAATTATAGTTTTTATATTTTCTTTTTTATTTCTTTCGGCAATATGTCCTATAATATCGTCCGCCTCGTAATTATCCAAAACTATTTTCGATATCCCGAGAGCATCTATAAGTTCGTAGAGAATTGGAATTTGACTCCTTAAATCGTCAGGCATACTTTCTCTATTTTCTTTATACTCTTTATATATTTCGCTTCTGAAAGTTTTTCTTGAGCTGTCCAAAGCGATTGCCGTATATTCCGAAGGATAAGTGTTTATTAAAGAAAAATATGTTCTCAAAAATCCGTTTATGGAAGAAACATTTTGCCCTTTTGAATTTAAAAGCGGTCTTTTCAAAAAAATAAAATGATATCTATAAAGGATACCAAAAGCGTCAATAATAAGAAATCTTTTTTTCATAATATTTATTATACTATAAAATATTCAGTAAGTAAAGAACGACTTTAATTTTATATTTTTATTATTATACAATATTAATTTTTATTAAATTAAAGTTTATATAAAACGATAATAATAAATAACAGTTTATTTAATTAAAAAATAATATATAATTTAAGAATTTTAGATATAAGTTTTAAAAGGTTTTTATTATGGAAAATATTTATATATACATCGCAGTTTCGGTTTTTTTACTCATAGCTTCTTTGATAATTTTAAGAAATATTTTTTATAAGAGCGGAAAAAATTCGAGCGATATAAAAAAAACTATAGAAGAACTTTATAAAAGAATAGAAGAAAATCCTGAAGATTACGGCTCGATTTACGAACTTGCAAAACTCGAAGAAGAAATCGGCGAAATGGAATCGGCGTTAGAAAAATACGAAATGCTTGCAAATAACGGAGTATTGGAAAAAAAGAACGAACTGAATATATGCAAAAAACTCGAAAGCAGATTTAACGAAATTGGCAAAAAAGAAGAGGCTTTTAAATATGCGATAAAAATCATAAAACTTGAACCGAGTAATAATTTTTATAATATTAAAGTGGCGAGCATTTTAGCAAAAGAAGGAAGTTTTAAATTATCGTATCATTATTTTAATAAGGCTATAATTTCTAAAGGCGAATTTATGATTGACGATTTGAAATGCGCCGTATTCGTTTCGTATAAAATGAAAGATTATAAAAAATGCTTTGCGTTTGCCGAAGAGTTGAGAAAAAGATTAATAAACGAAGCATGCGTAAATAAATTAAGCGACAATAAAAAAAATATTCATAATTTGGAAAACGATTTAATATCTCTTTATATATCGTCCGAAGAATTGAATATAGCGAAATCTTTTATAGAAAGTATTTTGTCGAATAAGCCTATCGATAAAAATAAAGAATTCGATATGAATAAATTTTATCTGTTTACAATATACAAACTCGAAGAATCGGATAAATTCAAAAATCTTTATAATAATTTATTTACTTTATATAAAATAAACGAAAATAATAAAAATTACGCTCATTTAATATTGGATTATGCTTTTTATTCTTATTTTTTGGGAGATATAGAATCGTCTAAAAGTTATTTTGAAACCGTAAAATCGTTCAATATTCCCGAACTAAATATATATTATTGGGAAGAAATATTGACATATTTAAACGAAGTAATTAAAGCGACTTCTCAATTAAATAAATTAAAAGAAGAAAACAAATTAGGAGACGAAAAATATAAAAACGATAATTACGAAAATTATATCGGAAAAACAAATATGGAAAATTGGGAAAAGGCGGTAAATTTATGGGAAGATTCTTTTATAAATCCGATTTATATTCCATCTTTAATAGAAGTTCAAAAAACTATGGATATAGACAATATTTTGGAAAGTCTAAAAATCAAAGACAAATCTAAAATTGAAAATAATATAACGATTGCTTATAAAGTTGATAAAATATTCGCTCTCGACAGAATCGCATTTAAAAAATTATGTCAAAATATAATGCGTTCAAAATTTGCAAATTTAGTGATTGTGCAAGAATACACGGACAATACTCATCCTGCAAACAATAACGATGAAATAAATTATTTAACCTATAATATTAAAGGAAGCAAAAAAGACCTTACATTGGTTTCTTTTAAGAGATGGCAAAAAACGGAAATCGGAGAGTTGATTATAAGGGATTTTTTAATGATGGTAAGCGAATCTGGAGCAAAAAACGGAATGTTAATCGCTCCCGTAGAATTAAGCAATAGCGCAAAAAGTTATGTTTCGCATAACGATAAAATAAAAGTTTACGGAAGAAATCAATTCAATAATCTTCTTAAAGACGAAAAAATCTGATAATAATTTATATTTATTTTTAATAAAAATATAAAAAATATAAGAAATATATAATAAAAATAAATTCCGAAAATAAAATATAAGAAATTTTTAATTAATAAATTTATTAATAAATTTTTAACAAGGAATTTATATTTATGCAAAATTATAAAAAAATATTTATACTTTTTCTTTTTACGCTAAACAGTTTAGTTCTAAACGCAAATTTAAACGATATTTTAAACGCTGAAAAAAATTATCAAATTTATTCGGGTAATTATGAAGAAAAAACTTTTAACGCCGTTCGTTATATAAATAATAATTATTCAAAAGAAAAAATAAAGGCTAAAAATATTTATTCCTCTTCAAAAATAGATTTATATTTAGAAAGCGATTTAAAAGTCGACTATAAAGAATTAAAGAATATTTTGCTTGAGACTATGAGAGTTTACGATATGGAAGAATATTTATTCGGAAAATTAGAAGGCAAACTGATTCTTTTAATAATGGATATTAACGGAGGCTTTACGGGAGAGAAACCTTATATGCAAGGATATTCTATTTTGGACGGAATAGTTAACGAAGAAAAAAATATTATATTTTTGGATTATATAAACGGTTGGGAAAATATAGAATCGGTGGTAAACACTATAGCTCATGAACTTCAGCATGTAATACATTACGGCAAAATAAGAGAAAATAATAAACCTTTCGACATTTGGGTAGACGAGGCTTTATCGGAAACTGCGGTTATTTCTTATAGAGGCGCTTTACCAAACAACAGATTAAATTATTATAATAACGATTCGATGTATTTGATAACCAAAGGAGATTATTTTATAAATTGGAGCGGAGGTTATACCGTTCATAAATATGCCACCGTTTCTCTTTTTATGTATTGGCTTGGCATTCATTCAAAAAACGGTTTTGAAATCTATAAAGATATTGCAAACTCTCCCGAAGAATATAGAGGAACTTATAAGGCGATTTTATATGCGGCTAATAGAAATATAAAAGAGTTTAAAGATTGGAGCGAACTTTACGCAACTTGGTTAAAGGCAAATTACGAAAACGATATGGTGGGATTATACGGTTATAAAGGATTAATAAAAACCAAACCTAAAATTATAACCTCGTCATACAATTTTTCTATGTCGCCGGGTTCTGCAGTTTATGTGCAAGGAGATTTTATGTCGGACGATAAACTTTTAAGATATGTGGAACTTGGAAACAATATTTATATAGTTTATAATCCCGATATTAATACGAAAGGAAAAGAAAGATATTTAATCGTCAATTCTTATTATTGATAATATTTATACTATTGACATTTTTGTTAAAAATCATATAATTAATTATTGTTTGATTGTGGTATATTAGGTCCTAATC
>CAZRYV010000062.1:3117-11211 GCA_964604385.1 uncultured Brachyspira sp. | reverse complement strand
AAAATAACTTCCACAGTTTTAACCAAAAAAACTTTAGAGCAGATTCAAAAAGAGCAAATAGGAAGTTATAGATTTAATAAATAGATTATTTAAAAAAATTACATTATCGGTTATAGATAGTAAAGTTTTTTATATATACGAAATAGGATATATATATGTCGATAAAAATTGTAAATTAGTTTTCAGAAGCGCAGATATCGCTTTTGACGAATCCGTAAAAGATATAGCCGACAGTAAAAACAAAAAGGAATTGTATGAAACGATATTAGAAACGATAAGACATGCGGTTGATAACGGAGAGAGAGTATATATAGAATGTTTCGGAACTTTCTTTTATGAGAGCGGATATATAAAATTTGAAGCGGACGAAGTATTGCTTTATGTAGTCGATAAAAGATTCAATATAAAAAAAATTATAGATGAAATCTCAAGCGAATTGGACGATTTATATTCGAATAAAAATATTTTGGAAAATAAAAACAAAAAATATAAATCGATGAAAGAATATACGGCATCCGAATTATTGGATATAAACAATTTTGAGAGAGAATTTTTTGTAAATAAAACGCCGCCAAAACCTGTTCATAAATATCAGCCCGTAAATTCTGCCACAAATTCCATAAATAAAGAAAATATAAATAATGTAAAGAAAGAAAAAAATATTGTTCCTGTTTTAGTCGCTTCCATATTTATAATAGCTATAATTCTTGTAGCAATATTATTTGTAAGTTATCCTAAATCAAAAGAAAATTTATCTTATGATATAAATAATCAAAAATTGGAAAATATAGTTAACGAATATTTTAACAAAATAGAGGCGACAAAATTATTATCCTACAAATTAACTTCCGATATGTATTATTGGGATATATCCAAAGAATTATATAACGATTTTACATACTGGCCCCTAATATACGCTTATAACACAAGATATAAAGCGGATGCGATTATTAAAAAAGGAAGTTCGATTCGTTATAAAGATATTAAAAAAAGCGCTCAATCCGTTAGCAATGAAACTCAAAAAGAAAACGGTTTAACTATAGAAGATATTAAATATTTTTATAATACTTTGTCGAAGTCGTTTTTATTAATGTATCCTAATTTTATTAAAGCGGAAAAAAACGGGCATGCATTATGGACTTTAAAATTATCGTATTATTATGATAAAAATGTATTTATGACAAATTCAAATATGATACCTGAAAATGTTTACTCGGATATATTGACTAAAAATGGCAAAATAGACAGTTTATATTCTCAATTCTCAAAATATAATAAATTAAACGGAAAAATTATTTCGTCATTTATGGCTGCAATAAAATAGCTAAAAATAAAAAACAAATAAAAATATAGGATTATAAAGTGAAAGTCGTAAGCGTAGAAGAAGTAATAAATATAGACAAAAAAACTATAGAACATATTCCTTCGATTCTTCTTATGGAACATGTTGCAAGCGAAATATTTTATTTATTAATTAAAAGGCATAGAAAAATTTTATACAATAAAACCGTTCATATATTTTCATCGGTAGGTGGAAACGGAGGAGACGGACTTGCAATAGCGAGATATTTAGTAAAAAACGGTTATAATGCAAATATTTATCTTACGGGAAATATTGACAGAGTAAATAAAGACACTTATATCAATTTTAATATATTAAAAAATATGAATGTTAATGTCGTATATTTGTCGGACGAGAATAAAGTATTTGAAATTATTGAAAATATTGAAGAAGGCGATATTGCAATAGATTCTTTATTTGGAACGGGAGGAAACAGACCGTTAGAGGGAATAGAAAGATTATTGATAGACAGATTAAATTCGTTGAATGTTATAAGAATAGCCGTAGATTTGCCTTCGGGATTACAATCGAAAATAAACGATTATGACAATATAAATATATGTTTCAAAGCGCATGAAACCTACACTATATGTTTTGCAAAAGATATATTCTTTTTATATAAAACTAGAGAATATATAGGAAAATTATTCGTTATAAAATCCATATTTCCAAAAGATACGCTCGATAATGCCAAATATAACGCTTTGTTAATAAATCATAATGAAAAAATAAATATTAGAAGAAACGCTTTTTTTAGCAAAAGAGAACAGGGAAATCTTGCAATAGTCGCGGGGAGTTTTGATTATATAGGAGCCGCTATGTTGTCGGTTAATGCGGCATACAGAAGCGGCGTAGGTTATATAAGGTTATATGTTCCAAAAGGAATTGAAAAGATAGTAAAAAATATAATCATATCTCAAATGCCCGAAGTCGTTATTATAGGAGTTGGCGAAGACAATCAAAAATATTTTATGGAAAGCGATATTGCTATAGCGGGAGATATAAATAAAAGCGATTCTTGTATAATAGGTTCGGGAATTGGAAGAGATATTTCTACCGAAGTTTTTATTAATTCGATATTAAAGCAAATTTATATTCCTACGGTTGTGGATGCGGACGCTTTATATTTAATGTTCAAAACCACTTTGGAAGAATTACCTGAAAATTTTATACTAACTCCTCATATCTACGAATTTGAAAAATTAACCGATATAAATCATACGGATGTTTTAGAAAATCCTTATAGGGCATTGTCGACATTTAGAGAAAAAACCAAAGCGTCAGTTATATTAAAAGATGCCATAAGTTTTCTTATGAAAGATAACGATATATTTATAAATTATAATCCAACCGCTTCTATGGGAAAAGCTGGAATGGGCGATGTTTTAGCGGGATTTATCGCATCTTTTCTTGCAAGAAAATTAAGTATTATCGAAGCCTCAAAATTAGCTCTTATAATTCAGGCAAAAACTTTCGAATATGCGGCAAAAAAATTCGGAGACGACTTTGTTCAACCGAAGGATTTAACTTTTTATGCGGGTAAAATATTGAAGAGGATTTAAAAATTGCCAAGAGAAGTTTACGACCCTAAAAAACCCGAATTTGAATTCCATAATAATAGAGAGCGAAAGTTTTACAGAACTCCGATAAAAAAAATGAAACCAAATATTTTTTCAAAAAAAAGTTTTATGTTTTTATACGGAGCTTTTCTCACTTTTTTTGTGATTATATTTTTTATGATAAGATGGGGATTTTTGGATAATATTCCTTTTTTCGCATCTTTGAGAGTAGGAAATAGTCCTTTGGAAATTAAGATAAATAATTTGGATTTTTATCAGTCGGAAGAATCGGTAGTTCCAACGATAGAAGTAAAAAATTTGAATTACACTAACGATATTATTATAAATAATTTGAAAGTAAGTTTTTCGTTATATAAAAATAAAAAATTGATATTTAACGGAAAAGACAATTTTTATAATATCTCTTTTCCCGCCGAACAGCGAATAGGTTTTAGGATTCAACTTGATAAAAATTATTGGGATAAATCGAACAAACTTGAAATCGTTTTGAATTTAGATGATAATTTAATTTTTACAAATAATATCGATATAAGAAAATTAAAGAAATAATTTTAAAGTTTTATTTAATATAATTTAATTTGTGGCAATATCGTTAGTATTTATAATATTTTCCAAATTTTCTGACGGAGTCGTCAAAGGTGTATTTGCGGGAGTTTCCGATACATTTTCAAAAGCGGTTTTTTGAGTGCTTATAGCCATCGATATTAATAAAGCTCCCACTATAAAAATTGTGGAGAGAACTTTTGTAGCTTTCGTTAATGCGTCCCCTCTTTGACTTCCCAATACATTTGCTTGAGCGCTTGAAAATAATCCTTCGGCTTTTCCGCCTTGTATTATAATTAATAAAATGAGCAATATGCATATTATGGAATAAATCGCTATTCCTAAAGTTACCAATGCGTTCATAATCTTGCCTATCCTTATATTTTTGTCATAAAAATTATTATTAAAATTATATCAATAATTATAGAATTATATCATTTATATAAAATTTTTCAAGGTTTTAAATATATTATCTATATATAATTTTGTAATTTTTAGTTAAATATCGGATAAAAAATTTGACTTTATAATCAATTTGTGTTAAAATAATTCATTCATTAGAGTTACTAAAGTTAGATATATTTTAGAATGTTATTTTATTTAAGGATGATTTTATGGATAAGAAAATTTTAAAAACGAAAAACAACACCTATGTTCTCTCTCAAAACGACATTAAACAGAATTGGCTTATAATAGACGCTAAAGGCAAATCTTTGGGAAGAGTGGCAAGCAGAGCGGCTTATTTGCTTAAAGGAAAACATAAAACCGATTATGCTTATAATTTGGATAACGGAGATTATGTCATTATAATAAACGCTAAAGATATAGTATTAACGGGAAATAAAAAGAAAGGCAAAATTCATTATAGACATACGGGATATCCCGGCGGAATAAAATCCGTTAGTTATGGAGAATTATTGGAAAAAAATCCTGAAAGAATGGTGAGAATAGCAGTTAAAGGCATGCTTTCTCATAATCCTTTGGGAAGACTTCATTTAAAAAAACTAAAAGTATATGCAGGAGCGGAACATCCTCATAAGGCGAACAAACCGCAAGTAATAAATATAAAATAACGAAGGAGATAAATAATGGCTGCAAAACAATTAACTATTTTTACGGGAAAAAGAAAAACGGCTAATGCTAGAACTCGCATAACTTTGGGAAGCGGTAAGATTTTAATAAACGGTAAAAATTATACGGAATATTTTTGCAATAGAGCGGCTTTGATTAAAGTTGTGGAAGACGCTTTAAGAATAACGGGAAATTTTGGAAAATACGATGTGTTTGCAAATGTTAAAGGCGGAGGAATAAGCGCTCAAGCGGATGCGGTTAGGCATGGAATCGCTAAAGCTTTAGTTGCGGAAAATCAGGATTTTAGAATAGCTTTGAAAAGAAACGGTTTTATTACGAGAGATTCTCGAGAAGTTGAACGCAAAAAATATGGAAGAAGCGGAGCGAGAAAACTATTCCAATTCTCAAAACGCTAAATTTATGCTTATTTTACAATATCGTATTAAAGGTTTATTATATGACTGCTAAAAAATTGAAAAAATTTAAAGATTTGATACTTGAAGAAAAAAGAAAAACATTGGACGAATTATTAAGCGGAAACGAAACTTACGAATCTCTAAAACAAGAGGCTCATGGAGATATGGCGGATATAGCTTTTCAAACTTACGAGAAGCAAAGTTTAGTGAGTTTTTCGCAAAAAGAAAAGGATAGATTAGAGGCTCTCAATAACGCTCTTAAAAGAGTAGAAGACGGTTCTTACGGAAAATGTATAGATTGTAAAGAAGAAATTAGCGAAGATAGATTAACCGCCATACCTTATACTTTAAGATGCGTAAATTGTATGGCAAAATACGAAGATAAAAGACGTCGTGAAAAAATGTAATGTTCGTTAAAGTTGTTTTTAACCTTCCGTTTGACAAAATACTTATATATAAAAAACCGAACGAGATAAAAGACAGTTTAGTCGGATGCAGAGTAATAGCTCCGGTAAAAAAAAGAAATATTAAAGGCATAGTAATAGAAGAAATCGAAGAATACGATTCTAAATTTAATATTTATCCGATAAAAGCGAGAATAGATATAGAGCCTATATGTTCGAATAGAGAATTTGAACTTGCCAAATGGATGAGCAAATATTATCATTCTTCTTTCGGAGAATCTTTATTCGCATCTCTTCCTGCGGGAAATCCGTCAAAAACTGAAAAAAAGGTAAACCCGATTCAAGCTAAACAAAAACCTTATTTAAAATTGAATGAAGAACAAGAAAATGTTTTAAAAAAAATAACCGAAAGTATAGAATCGAAAAAATCAAAAACTTTTTTGCTTCATGGCGTAACGGGAAGCGGGAAAACGGAAATTTATTTGCAGGCTATTAAAAAGGTAGTCGATATTGGAAAACAGGCTATAGTTATACTTCCAGAAATATCTTTAACTCCTCAAACTATAAAAAGATTCGCCGAAAGATTCGAAGGGAAAATAGCCGTTTTACACAGCAAATTATCTCCTACTTCAAAATATAGATATTGGCAGATGATAAAAAAAAATGAAATAAAAATAGTCGTTGGAGCAAGAAGCGCTATATTTTCTCCCGCAAATAATCTTGGAATCATAGTCATAGACGAAGAACATGAAACGAGTTATAAATCAAGCGATACTCCGAGATATCATGCAAGACAAATAGCCTTTTACAGAAAAGAAAAAGAAAACGCCACTTTATTATTAGGAAGCGCTACGCCTTCAATAGAGAGTTTCTATCATTCCAAAAACGGAAAAATAGAACTTTTAACTTTGACTAAAAGAGCTTCTTCGATAAATATGCCCGAAGTAAAAATACTCGATTTAAAAAAAGAAAAAAAATCAGATGCGTTTCCTATGATAACTCAAAAATTAGTCGAGGAAATAAATAAAAAATTGGAATTGAAAGAACAGATAATATTGTTTTTAAATAGAAAAGGTTATGCGCCCGTAGTGAGTTGTTCTTATTGCGGCAAAGTATTGGAATGTCCAAATTGTTCCGTTTCATTAACCTATCATAAAAAGAAAAACACCATTATGTGTCATTATTGCGGATATACTCAATTTTTGGAAGAGCTTTGCGGAGAATGTAAAATAGGACATTTTGAACGAATAGGAAGCGGAACGGAAAAAGTCGAAGAGCATTTAAATATACTTTTCCCAACTGCCGTGATAGAAAGAGTCGACCAAGATACCATAGGTGGAACTAAAAATTACGAAAAAATATTTAAAAGATTTTCGGACGGAGAGATAGATATATTGGTAGGAACTCAAATGATAGCTAAAGGACTCGACTTTCCTAATGTTACTTTAGTCGGAGTTCTTTTTGCGGATATGTCGCTTCATATTCCCGATTTTAGAAGTTCCGAGAGGACATTTAATTTAATAACTCAAGTTGCGGGAAGAAGCGGAAGAGGAGAGAAAAACGGAATAGTTTATATACAAACTTATTCGCCGAAGCATTATAGTATAGAATGCGCCAAAAATCATGATTATATTTCTTTTTATAATAACGAAATATCAAAAAGAAAATCGCCTCTTAATTATCCGCCTTTTTCAAGGTTAGTGCGATTGGTTATCCGCGGAGAGAACGAAGTAAAAGTCGAAAGCGACGCCAATAAAATAGCCGATTTAATTAGAACTCTAACCTATAGATACGAAGATAAACTTGAAATATTGGGAGCGGTTCCTTGCATAATGAGCAAACTAAATAAATATTACAGATGGAATATTTTGCTAAAAACGGCATCTCATTCCTTATTAAAAGAATTTTTTGAAGAGTTATCGAATAATTTTGCGGCTCAAAAAGGAAATTATATAGAAATAGACATAGACCCAATAAATATGTTATAATTATATGTCTATAAAGTATCTTAATAAATTTTTTATTCTCGCTTTAAGTTCGTTTTGTCCAACAGGTTTTTTGACATAATCGCAAGCGCCTTTTTCAAGTCCGCTAACCACATCGTCTTCGCCGTATTTTTTAGTTATAATTATTATTGGAATATTTCTTAATTTAATTTCTTTTTTTATTTCGTCCAACATATAAAAATAATCTTTATCTTCCGTCAAATTTATGTCCATTAAAATTATATCGGGCATTGTTATTTTTAATTCTCTTAAAGGTCTTTCCAAATCGGATACGCATACTATGTCATAATCGTCTTTAAGCCATTCTATATAATTTTTTCTTGTAACGAGAATAGGTTCCATTATGGCTATTTTGTATTTTGAGACTCTTCTTTTTATTTTTCTTTCTTTTCTATTTTTATTTTGATTGAAATCTATAAATAATTTGAAATCAGAATATTTTATTTTATATCTCTTTCCCGGCGTAATATACGCTTTAAGTCCGTAATGTCTAATCCAATAATTTACCGTTGTTCTTGCAACTCCAACTAATCTTGCAGCGTCCGCTGGCGATAAAAAATCGTCGTCGTCGTATATGATTTTGTCGTTGTCCACAAACAATCCTTAATGCAGATAAATATTTGTAAAAAGATTAATATATAATTAAAATTTTGTCAAATAAATCGATTATCATAATTATAATTTTGAAAATTCCGAATTATTTTATATAATATTTTTTGTTTTTAGTTTATA
>CAZRYV010000062.1:0-3017 GCA_964604385.1 uncultured Brachyspira sp. | reverse complement strand
GATTGATGAAAGGTTCGGTGGTAACCGTCATATTTATTATAATTAATGTGGTAGCAATAACCGTATTTTTAACAGTCGTGTCCGTTTCGATAAGAAAATCCATCGTAGACGAAGAGGAACTTTCGAGAGCTTCGTTAAATAAAATAATAGAAATTTATTCGAATAAAAATATAGCTTCGATAAATTATTATAATGCAATTTCCGTGATTCCAAGACTCGATGTATACACTTTGAATTCTTTAAGCAATTATATAAGAAGAATAAATTTAATTAATACCGATAAAACTTTGATAGAAAAACCGATTACTTTTCAGGAATTTCAATATATACAGGCAAGAATTCAAGAAAATATAAATAAAATTAATTATACGGCGAGAAATTACCCCGTTTTAAGAACGAACGAAGGCTATATAAACGCTTTATCCTATATAAATCCTATAATAGAAGAAGAGAGAAAAGCCATAGAAATATATAATAATCATGTGGCGGAATATAATCGATTAACTTCTATGCCTCCTTCAAGCATAATAGCGGGAATAATGGGAAAATTTCCATTTTTAACATTTGAAACGGGAACTAATATAATATCTCAAACATCCCATATTTTTCAATAAATCGATTTTTTTTATAAAGTAAAATTCAGTGCTTCCGAATATTATTGTAGTAATATATAAAATCTAATTAATAGGAAATTATAATTATGATAAACGGAGTTGGAAATTTATTTGCTTTTACGGATAATAATGTTTCTTCTAATAGTAGTTTGGAAATTATTAACGATAATTCTTTTGCCGAAATGTTAAATAAACTTCAAAAAGAAGATATTTATTCGGAAAATACTACTAATAAAAGCGTTAATAGAGAAGATTATAAAAATAATGATAATATAGAAAATCATGATAAAGACGATTTTCAAAAATATTTAGAAACTTTGGAAACTATTGAAGAAAGCGAAATTTCAAAAACGAATGACGAATACGAAAAACAAAACGATAAAAATGAAATAATAAATCATAAAGAAGAAAATGAAAATAATGAGAATATAATAGAAGAAAAAAACATTAGCGGTAATAATTTGGAAAGTTCGTTGGAAAATGAAAGAGTCAATAATGAAAATAATTCCGATTCTTCAAAAGAAACTTTAATTGCAAATAAAAAATCTAATTCTATTAATTCTATAATTTCTATAAAAGAAAAAGCCAAAAATATAATCGAAAATAATAATTTGATTACAAAAAATGCAAAATCCGATAAGAATACAGAAAAATTATATTCTTTAAATATGACAGAAGAAAAAGAAAGTCTTATAAAAGAAATAGATAACTTAAGAAAAGAAATTAATAGTTTAGATGCGAAAGAATTAAACGATAAAGAAAAAGAAGATTTATTTAATTTGCTTGAATCTTTGGAAAATATAAAAAATATGATTTTAGAAAATTCTAAAGAAAAAAACGCCGATAATCTCAAAGAAACGAAAGAATTACAAATTAAAAATTCAGATGAAAAAAATATAAAAGAACTAAAAGAAAATTTGAAAGAAATCGAATTAAATAAAAATTCAGAAAATACCGAAGAAATTGCCACAGAATATAATTTTGATTTTGAAGATAATATAGAATTAAATAAACGCGAAAATAAAAACGAAAACCTAAACAATAATTCCAATAATAATTTGAATAAAACGATATCGGACGATAAAGGAGCGGAACTTACGGTTATAAATATGAAGGATTCGTCCGAAGGCGCAAATTTGAAAGGATTTAATCATTATAATAATGTTTCAAAAACTCAAAACGGAAATAATTTAACCGAGAATATTATAAAATTCCAAGACTTGATGGGCAAACTTGTAGAAAAAGCTCAAGTTGCGATAAATAACGGAAAAAGCGAAGTTTTAATGTCACTTAATCCCGAATATTTGGGAAAAGTTAGATTAAAAATAAGTATGGAAGGCGATAATTTTGTTGGAAAAATATTTGTAGACAATGCCGAGATAAAAGATATTTTCACTAAAAATTTGGATACGGTTATAACCTCGTTAAACGAAATAGGAATCAATATAGAAGGTTTCGATGTAATGTTAAGACAGGATATGCCGAACGAAGAATTTCCGGAATTTGCAGATAATAATCCTTTTGGAATATTTAATGACGAAAGCGGAGATTTTGCAGAAGAGATGGCAGCGGATATTATAAATTATATAGTTCCGGAAAGAAAATTAAATTTATTAATATAAAATTTATTAATGTAAAATAAGGAGATAAAAATGTTGTCAGCTGAAGCTTTAAGAATGTCGGACAAAGAAATAAGAATACTTAAAAACGAAGTGGACGCTTTTAATTTGCAAAATAATTACGAGAGAGACCCTAGTAAAAATTCATTGGGGAAAGACGATTTTCTAAAATTATTAACCGTTCAAATGAGTCATCAAGACCCTTTGTCTCCTATGGATAATAGAGATATGATAGCTCAACTTGCTCAATTTTCTTCGGTAGAACAGATGACGCAGGTTAATAAAAATTTGGAATCTATGAGAACATTTTATTCAAGCCAAACTGGTTATTCTATGCTTGGCAAAAGCGTGGAGGTAATGGATGAAGCGGGGAACAGATTTTTGGGACCCGTTGAAATGGTTATGGAAAACGATACGGGAGTCGCTTTAGCGGTGAGAACTTCAAACGGTTTAATAACGGTTAGACCCGAAGATGTTATGATAGTTCATTCAAGCGGCGAACTTATGGCGTCTGAATCTGCGGCTACTCAAAGAATAATTGACGCTCAATCGGAAGATTCGGCTACAAAAGTATTTGAGTCTTCTTTGGCTCAAAAAGCGCAAATTATTTCAAGACCTTCAGCGGATGATGAAGGCGCTAATAATTCGGATGATATTTCCTCAATTTTGCGTTAACAATTTATAGAAAATCATGCAAGGGATTTATTCAGCGTAACAAAAACAGCCCTCCTGTGTGCGGAAAATCCCTTGTTTATTATTTTTTTATTTACACGATAATACAAAA
>CAZRYV010000061.1:8876-11375 GCA_964604385.1 uncultured Brachyspira sp. | reverse complement strand
CTAATTTCTTTGACTTTATTTTCTTCTTTTTTATTTTTATCATTGTTTTTATCGTTATTTTTATCATTACTTAATTTGCCGTTATTAGATTTTTCATTTTTGGAATCTTTTTCGTTTTCATCGGGAAGTTCGGGATATTTTATTCTTTCATGCAAAGAAACTATTATTTTTTGGAAAGATATTCTCTTTACTATTTCTATATCTTTTAATGTTAATCCGCTATCGTTTAATTCTCCCTGCGACATTTTATCGTTTACTATATTTTCTATAAGTCTTTCCAAATTTTCTCTTGTCGGAATATCTATCGTTCTGCTTGCCGCCTCTATGGAATCGAGTATCATAAGTATCGCCGTAATTTTCGATTGAGGACGCGGTCCGGGATAAGTAAATAAACTGATATCCACATCGGGATTTTCTTTATACGCTTCCACATAGAAATATTTTATTATGCTCGTTCCGTGATGTTCTTTTATCGCCGCTATAATTTCTTTTGGAAGTTTGTATTTTTTCGCTATTTCCACTCCAAAACGAACATGCGATTTAACTATAGACGCCGATAGAGTAGGTTTTATTTTCAAATGTATATTGTTTTCTTTAGTTGTATTTTCTATAAAATATAAAGGATTTTCTATTTTTCCTATATCATGATAATAAGCTGATACGCTTGCAAGTCTTCCGTCTTCTCCTATCTCTTCGGCTATCGTTTCAACCAAATTTGCCATATTTATCGAATGGTGATAAGTTCCGGGAGCGTTCATTTGAAGTTGTCTGAGTAAAGGATTATTCAAATCGGCAAGTTCATGCAATTTGAAAATGCTCGCAGTTTCAAGCAAATATTCGCATACGGGCAATATTATCATAACCAAAACGGCTTGTATTATTCCGCTTGCAAAAGATAATATAAAAATCATATAATTAAAATGTATATTATTGTCTAAAAACATATTTATAAGAGATATTATGCTTAAATATATTCCCAAATAAAAACCAAGCCATAAAACTCCATTTCTACTACTTATTTTTTTGGATATTATGGAAACAACTATAGAAATTATAAATAAAGAAAAAGTTTCAAATATTCCCGCATTCGCCATATTTGCAGCTAAAACCGTCACGCATAAAGTGACTATTGATGATATTCCGCGTTTTGCTCCGAGTAAAGAGTTTAAAATTGCAAACATTGGTATAAAAGTATAAATATAAAAAGGTAAATATTCGTTTATAATTCCGTTCGATATATAATTTCCGCATATATAAGCCATAATCATAATAAATAAATATTCCAAACAAAACAATAAATAATTTTTGAAATTCGTATAAAAATGCACATTAAACCTAAAAATAATAAATCCGAGCGAAATAAACAAAAGAAGATTGAAAAATATCTGTCCTATTAAAACGGTATAATTGAAACTTGAAAAATTATAGTCGCTTAATATATCTCTTAATAAATTTGCTTTTTCTTCTGTGATTCTCTCTCCTTTTTCTAAAATCGTAGAACCGGCTTTTATAGTCGTATATACGGGAGCTACGGTGGAAGAAATTTTATCTATTTCGGCTTGAGTTTCGTCATAATTATAAAATAAATTATCCTGCAAAAATGCGCTCGTCAAAGAAGAGAGAGTATTCATATTGAACGGAGTAAGTTCTCTGTATTTAGAGCCTATTCTCGCTCCCAAATCCGCCCTCAAATCTTCCAAAAAAAGAACTCCGTTTCTCGGAACTATTCTCTCTTCGATTACCAAATCGTTTGATTTATAAAGAAATATTCCGTTATTTTGTATCAATCTTACAGTTTCGGGATTTAAATTTCTTCTTGATATTATTCCTGTTTCAAAAAAGTCGTTTATAGTCTCTTTAACTTTTTCCTCATATTCTAAATCGTTTAAATTATCCATTATGGCGTTTGAAAAGACAGATTTGCTAATCGACAAATTATAATTGCTTGCAAATTCGTTATATATATCGTCCATAGTAATATCGTTTGTTAAATTTATATAATTTTCTGACGCTTCTTTAATAAAAGAAAATACTTCTCCGATATTTGAAATCGTATTATCTTTTACAACGGTAGGCATATCAAATATTGGTCTTATATTCGCTTTTGAATAATTTATAAGTTTGTCGGTTTCTTCTTTATTTTTATATTTTATAGTTCGTTTTGGTATAAAAGGTTCTTTTGCGACTTCTCCCACAGGCGGAATCGTAGTTTTTTGCATATAACTTGGGAAAACTAAAACTATAGTTAAAATATATAATATGGCGGCTATAAGTAATTGAGATATTCTCTCTATATTCGGAGTTTTATTTATAACCGATTTCATTATTTTTTTATTCGTATTCATATATAATCCTATTTTAATTTATATTTTTTTAATTTAAATTTTTAATTATTTAATTAATAAAAAAATTTAATTAAATTTTAATAAAATAAAAATTCATAAATTATATAGTATACAAAATAATCTTATTGTCAATATTATTTTTTACGGATTATTT
>CAZRYV010000061.1:0-8776 GCA_964604385.1 uncultured Brachyspira sp. | reverse complement strand
AAAAATTAAATATTAAAAAAAGTATCGAGTATAGTTTTTTCTTTTTTCCATTCGGGCATATATAAAGTAATGGTATTATAAAAATCTTTGCTATGATTCGGATAAATTAAATGAGTTAATTCATGTAAAATTATATATTCTATTGCATGTATTGGATATTTCATCAATTCCAAATTTAAAACTATATGTTTTTTAGCAATGTCGCATGAACCCCATTTTGATTTTAATTTTTTTACAGTAAAAGTTATATTAAATGTTTCTATTTTATTATTTAAATTCATTAAAGAACAATATTTTTTTATTAATTCTTCAAAAAGTTTTATAGCGTTTGTTTTATACCATATATCGAGCAACAATTCTTTTTTTCTTTTATTATTGCTATTATTATTATTATTATTATTATTTTGCAAATCATTTTTAATATTTACATACATATACATGATTCTTCCCGCAAGTATAATATTTTCTCTTCGGCTTTTTATAATTTTAAGCATATAACTTTTTCCCAAATAAAATATTTCGTTTCCGTCTTCGAGCGCTTTAAGATAAATGTCATGCATATTCTTTTTTTGCATCGCTTCCATTCTCTCTTCAATCCATTCTTTTCGTTTTTCCACAAGTTCTTTTATATATTTTTTTGATACTCTTTTCGGAGCGGTTATATAAATATTTAAATCGGGTTTTACCCTTATGTATATATTTTTTATTCTTTTATATTTTATTATTATATCTTTCATATTTTTACAGATTGTTTTTATTGATTGATTAAAATAAAAGTATATATTCAAATAATAAAATTAAAAGCCTTGATTTGTTTGATAATTTAAAATACAATTTTATTAATTAAATTTTAATTAAACTTTTAAATTATTTTAAATTTTTAGAGAAATAATTTTTATGGAAAGAATAGATAAAGATTTAGCTTATATGCTACAATTTGAGAATATAGCTTGGTATGAAGATGGAATAGTTAAAATATTGGATAGACGAGTTTATCCTAATAAGATTAATTTTGTAGAATGCAAAACTCATAAGGAAGTTTCTAAAGCGATAGCCGACATGGTAACTCAAAGCGCCGGTCCATATTTGGCAGTCGCTATGGGAATGGCTTTGGCTGGATACGAAGCGAAAGATTTGGACGGGGAAGATAAAATTAAATTTCTAAAAAATGCATGCAATACTTTGGCAAATTCGAGACCGACTACAAGCGTAAGAATGATGTCAATAACTAAAAACTGCTTGAATGCGGGAATCGAAGCTATAAATAAAGGCGGAGATTCAAATATCGTAATAGAGACTATATTTAATAAAGGAATAGAACTTTCCACAAAAAGATATTCTAAAATAAAAAAAATGGCGGAATATTTGGTTTCTATGTTTCCATCTAAAGGAACTATTCTCACTCAATGTTTCGGAGAGTCAATTGTCGGTTTTATGATTAGAGAATTTCAAAAACGGAATAAGGATATAAAAATAATATGCGCAGAAACGAGACCTTATTTTCAAGGGGCGAGATTAACCGCAACAGTAGCCTACGAGCAAAATGCCGATGTAACAGTTATAACCGATAATATGGTAGCCTATACTATGCAAGAGAAAAAAGTTGATATTTTCACTTCCGCCGCCGATTTAATTTGTTTAAACGGAGCGGTTGTAAATAAAATAGGAACTTATCAAATAGCGATTATTTCAAAATATTTGGGAATGCCTTATTTTGTAACGGGAGCGCCCGATAAAAGTCATAGAGGATTCGAGGATATAGAATTTGAGTTTAGAGATGAAAAATTGGTAACCGAAGCTATGGGAGTAAAAACGGCAAAAGACGGAGTGAAAGGATTTTATCCCGCTTTCGATTATACTCCTCCTCATTTGGTAAGCGCAATAATTACCGATTTGGGAATATTCTCGCCATACAATGTATTTAAATACTATGAAAATAATTTGGAAGGCGAATATTAAATTAATTTTAAATTTCTAAAATATTTATAAAAAAATATTTATAAAAAATATGTAGAGTATTTATTAAATTTTTTTTGCTTTAAATTTTTAATATTTTTTATATAATATATGATATATTTAGATTATATTTTTAAGTTAATTTTATGAAAAATATTTTATTAATTATAATACTTATTGCAACTTTAACAGCAAGTCAACTAATGGCTTATATTTCAAGTTCGCCCGTATATTATTTGGAAAACAAAGAATTAAAGGGAATTGAAACTATAAATTACAGCGATTATTCTCAAAACTTAACTATATTAAGTTTTCCTATGGTAAGTGCGGCGATTTGGTTTAAAGATTTTCCAATATTAGACTTGGTTTTAGATTTATATACTTTTGTCGCATATAATGAAAAAATAAATACATTTGTAACTTATCTTAATTTTCACAGAACTTTAAAATCTATAGAATACGAATTCGGAAAAAGCGATTTTTCGGCAGTTTTTTATTATTCGAGCGGTATGAATAATTATTATAATTATATGATTAGAGATTTATCGATATCTTATAATAAATACTATTTTGGAACGGATATTTATTTGGGAATTAATTATTATTTGAATTAAATATATTATTTTTTATTTTTATGTATTTGCAATTATAATTATTTATGATACAATATTAGCTTGAAAATTATATTTATAAAGAAAGGTTAAAGTGTCCGATTCATACAAAATAATTACTCTAGACGGTCCTTCAGGCGCAGGAAAAAGCACCGTTGCAAAATTAGCCGCAGGTAAATTGGGCTTTAAATATTTGGATACGGGAGCTATGTATAGAGCCGTTACTTTATATATGCTTGAAAATCATATCGATATAAAACGGGAAGACGAAGTTGAAAACGCTTTAAATAAATTAAATATAGGTTTCGACAGCAAATGCAGAATAATATTGGATTCTAAAGATGTAAGCGATTATATAAGAAGCGAGAGAGTGGTTAAATCGGTTTCGGAAATTTCCGCCATAAGTTCGGTTAGAAAAAATATGGTAGATTTGCAAAGAAATATAGCTAAAGACGATAATTATATTTTGGACGGAAGAGATACGGGAAGCGTGGTTTTCCCAAACGCCGATTTTAAATTTTATATAGACGCTTCAATCGAAGAGAGGGCAAAACGCAGATATAAAGAGGAATTAGAAAAAGGAAAAGATATAAGTTTTAATGAAGTTATAGAAAGTATTAAAAAAAGAGACAGATACGATTCTAACAGAGAAGACAGTCCTTTGATAGTTCCAAAAAACGCTATTATAATAGACACCACAAATATGACTATAAATGAAGTAGTTGAAAAAATTACCGACATAATTTTAAATAAAGAAAGTCGGACTTTAGATATAAATCCCCATAATATGAGGGAGAGAGAGGGAACAATGGAAGATATTAATTTATCAAAAGAACAAGAAGAAAGAAATGAATTTCTTAAAGCTGTCGAGCAATTAGACGGCGACAATAATAATTCCTATAAAGTTGGAAATATTATTAAAGGCAAGATTGAAAAATTCGACGATACGGATGTGTTTATAAATCTCAATTATAAAGTGGAAGGCAAAATAAACAGAAGCGAATTTGAAAACGAACCGAATACAGGCGATGAGATAGAAGCGATAATTAAAGGAGAGGATAAAGATAACGGATACTTTCTTTTGTCTAAATCGGAATTCGACAAAAGAAAAGCCTCCATTCTGATAGAAGAAGCTATAAAAAGCGGCGGTTCCGTCAAGGGAACGGTAAAAGAGGTTATAAAGGGAGGATTCAATATATCGATAACGGGCTGTCAAGCTTTTTGTCCCTTCTCTCAAATAGAATTAAACAGAGGAATCAAAGACGAAGAGCATATAGGAAAAGAATACGATTTTAAGATTATAAAAAGAAAAGGCAAGGATATAGTAGTTTCAAGGAAAGTGTTGCAGGAAGAAACTCAAAATTCAAATATAGACGCTTTTTTAAATAATCTAAAAGAAGGCGATATAATCAACGGTAAAGTTAAAAATATAGAAAGATTCGGAGCTTTTGTGGGAATTACCGAAGGTTTAGACGGTTTTCTCGCCATACCGAATATGTCTTGGGCAAAGATTATTAATCCTAAAAATATAATCTCAAAAGGCGAAGAGAGAGCTTTTAAAGTCCTTTCGATAGATAAAGAAAAAAGAAAAGTCGATTTGGGAATAAAACAGCTTGAAAACGACAGTTGGGTTCAATTTGTGGAAGAATATCGTATAGGCGATACCATAAAAGGAGAAGTAACAACAGTTAAAAAATTTGGGGCTTTCGTTAAAGTTTACGACGATGTTGAAGGTTTGATTCATATATCCGATTTAAGTTGGAATTCTCATGTCAATAGTCCGAGCGATTTCGTTAAAAAAGGCGATTATTTGGAATGCAAAATATTGAGTATAGATGTTCCCGAAAGAAAATTAACTTTAGGATTAAAACAAGCGCAAGATAATCCTTGGGATACTGTAAATAACGACTTTCCCGTAAGAACTACCGTAAAATGCAAACCGAAAAGAATATTGAAGAATTTTGCCGTATTCGAACTTCCCAACGGTTTGGAAGGAATATGCGATATAGGAGATTTCGATTGGAAAAATAATATAGTTAATATAAAAGACTATGTTAAAGATAACGAAGATATAGAAATGGTTATAATGGCAATTGACAGAGATAAACAGAGAATAAAGTTGAGCCATAAACATACTACGGAAAGTCCTTGGAGAGTTTTCGATAAAGAGCATCCTACAGGTTCCATAGTTGACGGAATTGTAAAAGCTTTGGTAGATTCGGGCGCCGTGATTTCTTTGGAAAACGATTTGGAAGGATTTATGCATATATCTCAAGTTGATTTGCCTAAAGGTTCTAATTTGGAAGAGGTTCTTAAAGTCGGGGAAACTTATCCTTTTGTGGTTAGAGAGGTTAATCAAATAAAAAGAAAAATATCTTTATCGAGAAGAGATTATACTGAAGCCGAAACCAAAAGGGAAACTCAAAGTTATATTTCCAAAGAAGAGCCGACTTCTTTAACTTATAATCCTTTCGATAATATTAATAATTAATTTTTATTAGTATTTATATATTATATGCTTAACGCCAAAGTAAAATATAGGGAAATAAATTGTAAATCCGCCATAAACAAAATAGAAAATAAATTCGGTTTTTGCAACGATTTAAATATATACAGAGGCTGTTTGCATAGATGCCATTATTGTTATGCGATTTATTCTCATAAATATATTAATTCCCGAGATTTTTTCGGCGAGATTTTCGTTAAAAAAAATATAGTGGAAGTATTGGAAAAAGAATTATCTTCAAAAAGTTGGAATAGAGAGACTATAAATTTGGGAAGCGTTACAGATAGTTATCAGAAAGCCGAAGAAGATTATAAAATAATGCCCGATATATTAAAACTTCTTATAAAGTATAAAACTCCAATGTGCATATCGACTAAAAGCGATTTGATATTGAGGGATTTTGATTTAATAGCCAAACTTTCAAATATCGTTCCCGTGAAAATCGCTTCCACCATCACCACATCGGACGAAAAATTATCTTCTTTAATAGAACCTAATGTTATAAGTCCGCTTAAAAGATTTGAAACGCTTAAAGAATTCAAAAAAACTAACGCAATAGTCGGAGTTCATACGATGCCAATTTTGCCTTTCATAACCGAAGACGGTTTGGAGAATATATTTATAAAAACTAAAGAAAATAATTTGGATTATATAATTTGCGAAGTATTAAATTTAAGAGGAGAATGCAGAAAAATATATTTAAATTTTGTAAGAAAAAATTTCCCCGAACATTATAAAAAATATCTTTACATTTATAACAATAACGGCGAATTAAAAGAAGAATATAAAAACAGAATTTATAAAAAAATAAAATCGCTTGAAGAAAAATACAATCTTAATTACGATTTGCTTGATTTGAAAAAAAATTATATAAAAGAAGAGCCTGTTTTATTTTAATTGAGATTAATAATATTAATGAAATCAATGAAATTAATTATAGAGATTATGAACGAAATAAATATCTGTTTAACTTTGAATAATAATTATTTGACTTATATAAATAATAAATATAATATATAGCAAATTTAAAACACGGAGTTGTTTACATGAAAAATAATATTTTCGGAGTATTGCAAAGAATAGGAAGGTCTTTTATGCTTCCGATTGCGGTGCTTCCGGTTGCGGGTTTATTTTTAGGAATAGGTAGTTCGCTTACAAATACCACTATGCTAGAAACCTATAATCTAATTAATATATTAGGTCCCGATACTATGGCTTACGGAATATTGTCCGTTTTAAGCGAGGCGGGAAGCATAATATTTGGAAATTTGCCTATAATATTCGCTATGAGCGTTGCTATCGGTATGGCTAAACAAGAGAAAGAAGTTGCCGCTTTATCGGGAGCGATTGCGTTTTTCGTTATGCATGCATCGATAGGAAAAATGATTGATATCATGGGAGGAGCTGAAAAACTTTTGGCAGGTTCTACTACAAATGTTGTCGGAATATTGTCCCTTCAAATGGGAGTTTTCGGAGGTATTATAGTAGGGCTTGGAGTTGCCGCTTTGCATAACAAATATTATGCAATAGAAATGCCTCAAGTATTGTCTTTTTTTGGAGGAACGAGATTTATACCGATTATATCGTCTATCGTATTTTTGGTTGTCGGAATAGCGATGTATTTTATATGGCCCCCGATTCAAGTAGTAATGAATAAACTTGGAGATTTAATAGCGGGTTCTGGTTATGTTGGAACTTTATTTTACGGAATAATCGAAAGAGCCTTGATACCGTTTGGATTGCATCATGTGTTTTATACTCCTTTATGGCAAACTTCTTTGGGAGGCACTATGATGATAGACGGAAAGTTAATCGAAGGCGCTCAAAATATTTTCTTCGCTCAATTAGGTTCTCCAAATACCGTAGCGTTCAGCGTTGAAGCGACTCGATTTATGACGGGAAAATTTCCTTTTATGATATTTGGATTGCCCGGAGCCGCTTTGGCTATGTATAGAAATTCAAGAATAGAAAAACGAAAAATTGTCGGCGCTTTACTGTTTTCTGCAGCTTTAACTGCAATGATTACGGGAATAACCGAACCTATAGAATTTACTTTTCTTTTCGTAGCTCCGTTATTTTATGCAATTCACTGCGTATTTGCAGGAATATCTTTTATGCTTATGCATATATTGAATGTTACAGTCGGCATGACTTTTTCGGGCGGTTTGATAGATTTATTATTATTCGGCGTTATTCAAGGAAATTCCAAAACTCATTGGGTATGGATTGTGATTGTCGGAATAGTTTATTTCTTCGTTTATTATTTTGTATTCTCTTTCTTAATTAAAAAAATGGATTTAAAAACTCCGGGAAGAGAGCCTGACAGCGAAGAACCTAAATTATATAGAAGAGAAGATGTCGAAGCCGCTAAATCATCAAAAAATAACGAATATGGAGAATCGCCTTTAATTGTTGCAGGACTCGGTGGAAAGAAAAATATAAGCGATGTCGATTGTTGTATTACTCGTTTGCGTATAACTGTATTCGACCCTGATAAAGTCGTAGATTCCACATTAAAAACTAGCGGAGCTTCGGGCGTTATTAAAAAAGGAAACGGAATTCAAGTGGTTTACGGTCCTAAAGTCGCCGTTATAAAATCAAAATTGGAAGAATATCTTAAAGACCCTATAAGCGATATCGAAGATAATTCGACTGTAAAAAATTTAAATGAAAAGGAAGAAAAATCAAAAGAAGATAAAACAGAAAATAAAACTTCTTCAAATTTGGTATCGGTAGATACTATTTATAGTCCCGTAAAAGGAAAAATAATCAAACTTGAAAATGTTTTGGACGAAGCTTTTTCTAGCGGAGCTTTAGGAAAAGGAATAGCGATAGAACCTTCTGAAGATGGAAAAGTTTTCGCTCCATTTGACGGCGTTATAGAAACTGCATTTCCAACAAAACATGCAATAGGTTTAACTTCCGATAAAGGAGTCGAACTCCTTATACATATTGGAATGGATACGGTTAAATTGGGTGGAAATCATTTTGTTTCGCATATAGAAGAAGGACAAAAAATTAAAAAAGGAGATTTATTGATGGAATTTGACGCTGAAAAAATTAAAGAGGCGGGATATTCTGTGATAACTCCGATAGTTGTGACAAATTCTGACAATTATGGCGATATAGAAGCGACTTCGGTTGATTCTGTAAATGTTGGGGATATTCTGCTTAACATTAAAAAATAACATAAAAAATAATATTTGAAAATATTTAAAAAGGGATTTGATAAAACAAGTCCCTTTTATTTTGTCATTCTTATTATTTCATTTTATTTTCTTAATTTTCTGCCTTGTTTATCCGTAAAAGAATCGAATAGAATCATAATTATATCGATTACATACCAAATGCCAAAACCTCCGGCGGTAATTCAAAATAAAATTCCCGTCCCTATTTTGCCTACATAGAATCTATGAACGGGCAAAAATATAGCAAGTAATAAAGTTGCAATCCAGCTTCTGTCGGATATTTCATTATTGTTTAATTCGTTATAACTCATTTGTTTATCCTTTTGTTTATTATTATTTGTATTATAAATTAACGATTAAATAAAGTAAAACCATATTTTATCTACATTTCTGCAAATAATTTTAACAAAAATAAATTGACAAAAAATAAATTTAAAAATAAAAATTTAAAATTAAAAAAATCATAATTTTATTAAAATTTATATAACCTAAAACCGATAAATAAATTACAATAA
>CAZRYV010000060.1:0-11702 GCA_964604385.1 uncultured Brachyspira sp. | reverse complement strand
TTAATAATAAGAAATTTCTTTTCCTAAACCCGTATAAAAAATATCAGTTTTTGAATCGTATTTATAAACGATATTGCCTCTCAAAATCGTCATTAATACTCTTCCTCCTCTTTTAAATCCCACATAAGGACTCCAAGAGGCTTTTGTTATTATTTCTTCTTTCGTTATTTCCGATTCGTCATTTAAATCTATTATCACAAAATCGGCGTCATATCCTTCTTTTAAAATTCCTTTATTTTTTATGCCGAATATTTTTGCAGGATTTTCGCTCATAATTTTTGTTAATAATTTTAAATCTATAGAAGAATCTTTTACCTTTTTTAGCATAAGTTCAAGAGAATGTTCTACTGACGGAATGCCAAAAGTAAGTTTTTCAAGTTTTTCAGTTATAAGATGAGGCGCATGGTCGGTTCCTATCGTATCTATTGTTCCTTCTTTTATCGCTTTCCATAAGGCTTCGTTATCGCTTTTTTCTTTTAATTCGGGTTTCATTCTTAAAAGCATTTTATTATTTTCGTTAATATTTTCCGTATTTAGAAATAAATTATGAGGAGTAGCTTCGCCGTATATTTTCATTCCCGTATCTTTCGCTTTCTTTAAAGAATCTATTTCACTTGCCAAAGATAAATGACATAAATATAAAACCGTTCCCGTTCTTTTTGCTATTTCTATGGCTTTATCCGCCATTTTATCTTCCGCATGAACTGTCACAATTTTTGACGCTTCGAATAATTTTTCCAATATTTTATCGTCTTCTACAAGCATATTTCCTGTAGAAGCGTTAAGAAATATTTTTGTTGACGCCGTTTCGTTTTTTATTGATTTTATCTCTTCGCTGTTGTCCGTTTTACTTCCTCCAAAATGAAAACCATAATCTACATAAGATTTTCCTAATACCATTGACTTTTTTTGCATAAGATTTTCTTTAGTTATGGTATTTGGAATCGTATTCGGCATATCCAAAAATGTCGTGACTCCGCCTCTTGCTGCCGCCTTGCTTCCCGAATTAAAATCTTCTTTATGTGTTAGTCCGGGCTCTCTCATATGAGTATGAGCGTCTATTATTCCGCATATAACATAATTATAATTTGCGTCTATTATATTATTATCGTTATAATTTTTAAAATCGTTTTTTATATCTATTTTTTTTATTTTTTCATTTTCAATAATTATAGAAACAGGATTTTGACAATTTACAATTTTAGCGTTTTTTATTATCATAATTTATTTTATATTTTTTATCTTTATTTTATTTTTCTTTTATCTCTCTATTGCAATAATAACAGAAATTCCCATAATCTCTTTTTGCGATTTTATTTTTGGTCTCTTCAAAATGAGTTACGCATTTTTTATTTTGACAAACTATATTTTTATTTTCAACCGTTTGATAATCTATTTTTTTCTTTTTAGCTTTAGTTTCTATAGTTCCCGTAGCGAGTGATAACATAGCCATTCTTATCGGAACTCCGTTTTTTGCCTGAATAAAATATTTTGCATATTTTGTATCGTCCAAATCTATATTTATTTCATCGACTCTCGGAAGAGGATGCATTATTATCATATTTTCTTTGCATTTTCCGACTATAGTTTTTTTTGAAATATTAAAAGCATGTTTAACTTTATCATATTCTTCTATATTGTCGAATCTTTCTCGCTGTATTCTCGTCATATATAAACATTCTATATCTTTCAATATTTCCTCGTAATTATTTTTTTTATGATATTTGATTTTCGCCTGATTTAATTCTTTTAATATATAATCGGGTATTTGTATTATATCGGGCGCTATAAAATAAAATTCTCCGTTAAACATTTTCAAAGCTTTTGAAAGCGAATGAACCGTTCTTCCATATTTTATATCTCCGACAAATGCGATTTTTTTATTTTCAATGCTTCCAAGTTCTTCCCTTATAGTGTATAAATCGAGCAGAGTTTGACTCGGATGTTCATTTGCTCCGTCCCCCGCGTTTATAATCGGGCAGTCGGTAACTTCTTCTGCGAATTTTGCGGCTCCTTCGATATTATGCCTCATTACTATAAAATCCGAATAAGCCGAAACCATAATTATAGTATCTCTTAAAGATTCTCCCTTTTTTATCGAACTTATATCAGGATTATCTAAAGCCAATATTTGACATCCCATTTTATAGGCTGCAGAGTTGAAAGACAGTCTCGTTCTTGTGGAAGGTTCGAAAAATATGCTTGTCATTATTTTCCCTTCCATCATTTTTCTTCTTTCGCTTTCGTTCATACCGTCTAGTTTTTTAGCCGTATCGAGAGTTTCTATAATTTCTTCTTTCGACATTTCTTTGATGCCTATAAAGTTTTTCATTTTAATTTTATCTCCTACAATCTTAAAAACTTAATCTTAATAAATCTTAATATAAAGATGAATTTAGGCATAAAAATAGGGAATGAAACAATTAATACTGTTTGCATTCCCTTTTAAGAATTCCAAATTCATAAAACTAAATAAATAAAAAATAATCAAATATTTTATAAATATATTATTCATTTTTATTCCGTTTTAATATAATTTTTATTATTATATTATATATGTTTCAAAAGTCAAGTATTTTATGATTTTTATTAATTAAAGTAAAAATTGACAATTATTATTTGTTTAGTATAATTTATTAAAATAATATCAAAAAATAACAGCATTTAAAATATGAATCAGGAAATTAAAGATTATATAAAAGAAAAATTGAAATATCTTCCCGATAAGTCGGGAGTATATTTTATGAAAAATGAAAAAAATAATATAATTTATATAGGAAAAGCGAAATCTCTTAAAAATAGAGTCAATTCTTATTTTAATAAATCGAATAAAGATGCAAAGACTGTAGCTCTTGTAGAACATATAATGGATTTTGATTATATAATAACCGAAAACGAGGTTGAAGCTTTGATATTCGAAGCGGAAATGATAAGAAAGCATAAGCCTCATTATAACATACTTCTCAAAGACCAAAAATCTTTTCCTTTTGTTGCTATAACGAACGAACATTTTCCAAGAATTATAAAGGCAAGAAATGTAATCAATAAAGATAACGCTAGCAAATATAAAAATTATTACGGACCTTATGTGGAAGCGGAAAAAGCTAGCAATATAATAAAATTTATGACGGATAATTTTAAATTCAGAATATGCAAATACGATTTTCCGCTAAAGAGACCGATAAGACCATGTTTATATTATCATATAGGAAAATGCACGGCTCCATGCGCAAATTTAATAAGCGAAGAAGATTATAATAAAATAGTCGAAGAAGCTTCTTTAATTTTAGATGGAAAAATTGACAAACTCGTTTCAAATTTAAAAAAAGAAATGTCTTCTTTTGCGAAAAAATTGGAATTTGAAAAGGCTAAAGATATAAGAGATAAAATAGATATTATTAAATCGATTAATGTTAAACAGAATGTATATATTCAAGAAAACGACAATATGGATATTTTGGGAATTTATGGTGAGAAGGGAAATTATATTATAGTCGTCTTGTCGGTTAAGGACGGAAAACTTGCGGATAGAAAAGATTTTTCTTTAAAAGATTCTTCCGATTTATTATCTTTATCATCTTTTAATTCGGATAATAAAAATGCGGAAGGATTTTCAATTTATTCGGATATAGTTTCAGCTTTCTTTACTCAATATTATATTTACGGAAATCTGATTCCAAACACGATATTAACCGAAGTGAAAATAAAAGATATAACTGTTATTAAAGATTATCTAAAGAAAATATCGGGCAGAACTGTAAAAATAAAATTCGACAAAACTAAAAAAGGCTTGATAAATATAGCCAACAATAACGCCAAACATCTTTTTGAGGAGAAAATTTTAGTAAAAGAAATTCCGTTGGGCATCAATCGACTTAAAGAAATATTTAAATTAAAAAAAGCACCAAATATAATAGAATCTTTCGACATAGCGCATATTCAGGGAGCTTATACTATGGCGGGAATGGTTAGATTTGTTCATGGAGTTTCGGACAATAAAAATTATAGATTATTCAATATAAAAACGGTAGAAGGAATAGACGATTTTGCTTCCATTAAAGAGGCTGTTTACAGAAGGTATAAAAGGCTTAAAGAAGAAAATTTAAAATTCCCCGATTTAATTCTTATAGATGGCGGAAGAGGACAATTAAATTCGGCAATAGAAGCTTTAAAAGAGCTTGATATCAAAGGACAGCCTATAATGGCGCTCGCTAAAAAATTTGAGGAGATATATTTGCCAAATAGGGAAGAACCCGTTTTGCTTGAAGATAACGAACCTGCGAGATTGTTTTTGCAAAAGGTGAGAGATGAAACGCATAGATTCGTAAACACAAATCATGGCAAAAAAAGAAGTCGAGAGATGATTAAAAGCGAACTTGAAAGCATAAAAGGACTTGGTAGAGGCGGTATAGAAAAATTATACGCTCATTTTATAAATATTGAGAATATAAAAAACGCTTCTTTGGATAGTATAAAAAATATTCCGGGAATAAGTTATAAAGTGGCGAGTAATATATACGAGCATTTTCATAAATAATCGGTTTTTGATAATTTTTTTTATAAATTAATTTTTTATAAAATTATTTTTATAAAATTATTTTTCCTTCAAAAGAATATCTTGCCTCGCCTTTCATAAAAACTTTTCCGTCTCTATAATCGAGAATTAAATCTCCTCCCAAAAGATGATTTAAAATTTTGCTGTCCGTTCTTTTGCTAATAAATCCCGCAACGCAAACCGCAGACGCTCCCGTTCCGCAGGCTAAAGTTTCTCCGCTTCCTCTCTCCCAAGTTCTCTGTTTTACTTCTCCTCTGTTTATTATTTCCACAAATTCAACATTGGTTCTGTTTGGAAATATCGGATTATTTTCGATTGATTTTCCAACGACATTTATATCGATATTTTCCAAATCGTTTACGAATATCACGGCATGAGGATTTCCCATAGAAACGGCGGTAAATAAATATTCTTTTCCTTCTATTTCTATCGGTTCGTCTATTATAGGATTTTTATTTATTGTAGTTGGTATTTTCAAACCTTCCAATATCGGAGAATCCATATTTATTTCAACTGAGTCTACTTTGTCTCCTTCTATAAATAATTTCGCTTCGAGTATTCCTCTTAAAGTTTCAATTTTTAGCGGATTATTTTTTTTTATTCCTTTATCGTAAGAGTATTTTGCCACGCATCTTATTCCGTTTCCGCACATTTCGCTTTCCGAACCATCAGCGTTAAACATTCGCATTTTTACATCGGCTTTATCGCTCGGCATTATTAAAATTATTCCGTCACCGCCGATTGAAAAATGTCTGTCGCTTAAAACGGAAGCGTATTTTTTTGCATCTTCAACGGTAAAGTTTTCTTTGAAACAATCTATATATATATAATCGTTTCCGATTCCATGCATTTTTGTAAATGATAAAATTTTATTTGTCATAAAGTCGTCCGTTATTAATTAATTTTCTTTATTACAATTTTATTATGGAATTTCAGTTATGTAAATAAAACCTTATTGAATTATTTGTTTCTATATTATATAATTTTACTATGTATATTTTGGAATTATCGGAAATAGGAAAGGAAACGGTTTGGGGCGGAAATTCGCTTGCATCTTTATATTCCAAACCTTTTGAAAGAGATAAAAATATAGGCGAAAGTTGGGAAATTTGCGATTTAGAAGAAGATAAAAATATAATATCAAACGGAGAGTTTAAAGGAAAAACTTTATCGTATTTGATTGAAAAATACGGAGAAGAATTTTTAGGTTCTGATTGCATAAAATACTTAAAAGAAAAATATTTCCCTTTGCTTATAAAAATTATAGACGCAAAAGATAAATTATCCATACAAGTTCATCCAAATGAAGAATATGCAAATAGAAAACATAATAAACATGGAAAAAACGAAATGTGGTATATTATGGAAACGAAAAATAATCCAAAACTTTTGATAGGTTTAAAAGGCGGAATAGATAAATGCATGCTTAAAAAATTTATGGAAAATGATTTTGATAATAATTCTAATATAGAAAATATGTTTAATTATTTTGAAGTGAAAAAAGGCGAGGCTTATTATATCCCAAACGGATGCGTTCATGCGATACTCGGAGACATTGTTATAGCCGAAATACAAACTCCAAGCGATATTACTTATAGATTATACGATTGGAATAGAGCGGATAAAAACGGAAAGACAAGAGAATTGCATATAGAGGATTCTTTTAATGTAATTGAAAATATAGACGCTTTTAAATTAAAATCTCAAAAAATAAATAAATTTAAAGACAACGATTTGGAGATTAACGAAATATTTTCAAACGAATATTTTACTACGGAAGAATATATAGTTAAAAATAATTTTTCTTCCAAAACAAATTATAAAACTTTTGAAATAATTATTAATATAGAAGGAAACGGATTTATAGAATCGGATATTAAGGATAATATTATAAAATTAAATGCGGGCAAAACAGTTCTTATTCCCGCAAGTATTGGAAATTATAGAATTAAAACCGATGGCGAAATTAAATTTTTAAGAGTTACGATTTGAATTTATAAGGTTTTATTAATGAATGTTATAGAAATGAAAGATGTATATAAAAGTTTTGGCTCGCAGAAAGTATTGAACGGAGTTAATCTTATCGTTAATAAGGGCGAAACTTTGTCGATTATAGGAAATTCGGGATGCGGTAAAAGCGTTCTTATAAAACATTTAATAGGTTTATTGCAACCCGACTCTGGAACTATAATTGTTGAAGGACATGATATTAATAAAATTTCGGATAACGAATTAACCGAAATTCGCAAAAAATTTGCTATGGTTTTTCAGGGAGCTGCGCTTTTCGATTCTTTAAATGTTTACGAAAATGTGAGTTTTGGACTTAGAAGAATCAAAAAAGATATGTCGGAAGATAGGATAAAGAATAAGGTTGCGGAAGTTTTGGATATGGTTGGAATGCCGAATATAGAAAAAAAGATGCCTTCGGAACTTTCGGGCGGAATGAAAAAAAGAGTCGGTTTGGCAAGGGCAATCGCTATGGACCCTGAAATTTTGCTTTATGACGAGCCTACAACCGGATTAGACCCGATTATGTCGAGAATAATAGACGATTTAATAGTAAAAATGCAAAGTTTACTTAATGTTACGAGCATAGTTATTACTCATGATATGACGAGCGTTTTTAGAATGGCGGACAGAGTCGTAATGCTTAATGACGGAAAAATTATAGAAGGAGGCGACCCCGAACATTTGCATGAAATAGAAGAACCTCATTTAAAATTCTTTTTTATGAGTAGTATAGCAAAAAAGGGTGACGATATAGAAAAGGTAAAACCTGAAGATTAATTTTTAGTATTTTAATAGTTATTTAATATTTATATAGAGGCGTAAAATGAGAAACAAAATAAAATTGGGGATATTTTTTATATTTACTATAATATTATTTGTAATTTCCATAACGATACTTGGAAATTTAAAATTAAAAGGCAACGGTTATAGAATTTATGTGGATTATGTATTTATTGGCGATTTGTTGGTAAACGGCAAGGTTTCATACAGAGGTGGCGGAATAAATATAGGTTTTATTGAAGATATAAAAATTAATCCGGACGGCACCATAAGAGTAACTTTATTCATAACCGACAGAAAAGTTATTTTGCCTGAAGGAACGAGATTTTCCATACAAACGGTTGGATTGGGTTTGGGAGAAAAATATATAATGGCAACTCCTCCGACAATAACGACAGAAGGGCTTGAAAGTTTGCCGCCAGAAAGCGTAGTTAAAGGAGTCGAACCTTTTAGTTTGGAAAATACTTTAGGTTCTATTGGCGATATAGGAAAAGAACTTAATTTGGACGAATTTACGAGCATTATTACGAATATGTCTACGACTATAGAACTTATAACAAAAATAATAAATACCAACGAAACGGAAATCAGCGAAATAATTTCAAATGTAAATAAAAGTATTCAAAATATAAGCGTTATGAGTAAAGATTTGTCTTTTATAATCGCCGATGTTCAAAAAGGGAAAGGAATGGTAGGAGGTTTGATGAAAGACCCCGATTTGCAAACTAATGTTTCTCAAATAATAAATAATTTAAAAATATTCAGCGAAAAAGTGCGCGATAATCCTTCCGTTTTATTATTTAGGGAAACTCAAACAAATAGATAAGGTTTTTAATTTATTTTAATTTATTTTATTTTGAGGGAGATTTTATTATGGGCATATTTAATCTTAAATTAAATCTTAATAAGAACAAAAAAAACAAAAATGAAAACGACAAAAAATATAGAATCATAGAGCAGGAGATTAAAAAATTTTCAAAATCGAAATTAAATAAATGTTTGAAAGATGCAGAATATATCGCCATAAAAGCGGGCAAATATTCTTTAAAATATTTTGGCGCTCCGAGAAAAGTATCTAAAAAAGGAAAAACGGATTTGTTTACCGAAATAGATTTAAAAAATGAAGAGACTATAAAAAAATATTTGTTAAAACGATATCCTAAATTCGCTTTTTTAGGAGAAGAATCGAACAGCTTTGAAAATAAAGATTTTTCTTGGATAGTTGACCCTATAGACGGAACGAGCAATTTTATTCACGGTTATCCTTTTTATTGCGTTTCGATAGGTTTGGCTTATAAAGGAATTCCGATATTGGGAGTCGTTTACGCTCCTTTAACTAATACCGTTTATAAAGCGCATGCAAAATCGAAAGCGTATAAAAACGGAAAAGTCATTAATGTAAGTTCGAGCGGTAAATTAATAGAATCTCTTATTATTACGGGATTTTATTATAATGCGGCTACAGACGATGATTTTTTAAATAATAGAATGATAGATTTTGCAAATATGGTAAAAAAAAGTTTGGCGGTTAGAAGAGACGGTTCGGCGGCTTTGGATATATGTATGGTAGCGGAAGGCTCGGCGGACGGATTTTTTGAATACGGACTCTCCGCTTGGGATATATGCGCTTCAACCGTTATACTTAAAAGAGCGGGTGGAATCGTTACAAATATTGATATGAAAGAATACGATATTTTTTCAAAAAAACAGTATGTAGCTAGCAATAAAAAAATACATAAAGAGATGATAAAAACTCTTGAATAAGTTTTTAATAAATATAAAATATACGATTATGATTTATTTTATATTTTATTTAAGAAAACAAAAGTTAAAATTAAAGGAATGATTTTTATGATAGTTGAAGGTAAAAAAGGGCATGTTATTCAGGTTGTCGGTTCCACATTGGACGCCGAATTTGAAGAAGGACATTTGCCCGAAATATTAAACGCTCTTTATATAGACAAAGAAGTGGAAGGAGTTCGCAAACATATCGTATGCGAAGTGCAGCAACATTTGGGAGGCGGAAGAGTAAGGGCAATCGCTTTGGAATCTACGGACGGAATTTCGAGAGGAGACGATATTATAGATTCGGGAAATCATATAATGGTGCCGGTTGGAAACGAAACCATCGGAAGGATATTTAATGTATTGGGAAAAACCGTGGATAAAGGCGAACCTATAGAAGCTAAAGAATATCGCTCTATACATGCCATGCCACCGAGATTCGATGTTCTTGAACCTAAACTTGAAATATTTGAAACGGGAATAAAGGTTATAGATTTGCTTGCTCCTTATATTAAAGGCGGTAAAACGGGATTATTCGGAGGAGCAGGAGTTGGAAAAACCGTTTTGATAATGGAACTTATACATAATATAGCGAGCGAACATGGAGGATATTCTGTATTTGCGGGAGTGGGCGAAAGAACGAGAGAAGGGAACGATTTATGGTCGGAGATGAAAGAGTCGGGAGTTATAAATAAAACTTGTCTCGTTTATGGGCAGATGAACGAACCTCCGGGAGCGCGTTTAAGAGTGGCTTTAACCGCTTTAACTATGGCGGAATATTTTAGAGATTCGGCGGGACTTGATATTTTATTATTTATAGACAATATATTTAGATTCACTCAAGCGGGAAGCGAAGTGTCTGCTTTACTTGGAAGAATGCCGTCAGCGGTGGGATATCAGCCTACTTTGGCTACGGAAATGGGAACTTTGCAAGAAAGAATCACTTCCACCAAAAACGGTTCTATCACTTCGATACAGGCGGTTTATGTTCCTGCGGACGACCTTACCGACCCTGCGCCTGCTACGGCTTTTTCTCATTTGGATGCAACGACAGTTTTATCGAGAGATGTAAGCGAAAAAGGAATATATCCTGCGGTAGACCCTTTGGCTTCCACAAGCAGAATATTAGACCCTTTGGTTTTGGGGAACGAGCATTACGAAGTGGCAAGAAATGTGCAGAATATACTTCAAAGATATAAAGATTTGCAAGATATTATAGCCATACTTGGAGCGGATGAACTTTCCGAAGAGGATAAATTAACCGTTTCGAGGGCAAAAAAAATAGAACAGTTTTTAAGTCAGCCTTTCTTTGTGGGCGAGCAGTTTACGGGACTTCAGGGAAGATATGTAAAAATAGAAGACACTATAAGAAGTTTTAAAGGAATATGCAACGGAGATTATGACGATTTGCCCGAACAGGCTTTTAGATTCGTGGGTTCTATAGAGGAAGCGGTTGCAAAAGCGAAAACTATAAACACTTAATTTATTAAAGTAAAAAATTGTTATTTTATACCGATAATATATATACTAAATTTTACAGGGCGATAATATGCTGTTTCAAATGAATGAAAATATTTTAAAGAAAAGACTCAAATTTCTTATGCCTATTTCTTTTCTAATAAATGCTTTTATAAGCATATCCTTATATTCCGTTATGTTGCAGTTTATTTACGAACAAAGAAGTCCTTTAAGAAGATATATGTATTTTTATATGGGAGCGGTGGCAATAGGAATAGCGATAAGCATATTTTACGATTGTTTGCGTGTGGAAAGAGGAAAATTCACTCCTTTGGGAATACTTTATATATTGAAAACCGGCGGAGCTTTTGTGCTCGTAGCTTTAGTGACATATCCTTTTTATTTAATGGAAGGTTCGGTTACTTTATTCGAACTGTTTAATTTAAGATTTATAATGGTTACTTTTTGGATGAATTTTGCCATGTCCATATCTTATCTGTTTTTTCTTATATGGGCTAAACCTTTATATGAAAGCACGGGGAAAAAAGAATATTATCTTCCTATGGTTTATAGCATCCTTCCTCCTTCTATGGCGTCCGTTATTTTAATTATCACAATATTAAACGGAGTTCATTATAGAAATTCTCTCAATTATTATGGAAATTATAACAGTATCGTCAATAAAGAATATATAAGCGATGCGGCGACTTCTATTTACGATGAGATTAATAAATATGTGAATATTGGAAAAGATGTTTCGTATTATTTAAGAAATATTTCAAGATACGGCGAGACTTTCAATGAATACGGAGATTTTTTATCGAGATATTTATATAACAGATACGGAAACGAAAGAAATATAAACTCTTTTTATATACATTTGTCGGATATTGAAGAAAGTAGAATAGTTTATAACGGTTTGGTTTATACTAACGCTCAAAATTTAAATATAATTTTATCTCGCGATAATAATTATTCTTTTAGAATCAATACGAATGAAAGTTTGAATATTCCTGAAGTAGAATTAAACGGAACTAATCAAGCGGTAAATATTATCAGGGATTCGGAATATTTTTATATATACAATCCTATAATTTATAATTACAATAAAAAA